>NZ_JBKGHJ010000002.1:0-65569 GCF_046520365.1 Corallococcus sp. 4LFB | reverse complement strand
CTGGGCCTCGAGGCGACGGAGGAGGAGCTCGCCGCGGAGGAGGCCGCGTGGTGGAAGGAGCGGGGGATCCGCGCGTCACGCCGCGAGGCCTTCCTCGCCGCGAGCGGGCTCGACGGACCGGGGCTGCGCCGGCTGTGTGAGGCCCGGGCGCTGGAGCGGCTGGCGTTGCTGAACGCCTCGCGGCTCCTCCCGGACGGCCCCTCCTGGGACGAGGCCCTGGCCACCGAAGCCCGGCTGGGAGGCCAGTGGGAGCAGGCCGCCCGCGCGCTGGCGGAAGCGGACGAAGGGCCTGACGAAGGCGGCTGACGGCCAGCCCCCCCAAGCAATGCCAGACAGGGCCCCCGTCACGGCTGACGGTTGAGCCCTGTTTCACGCGCCCCGTGGCCTTCAGGCGCCCTGGCGGGTTGGACGCGCGTTCAGGTTCAGCCCTCCTGCTGCGTCACGAAAAAACGTGACAGCCCCGCACGGACGGGTAGGGTCAACCCCGGAGGTTGTCCGCATTGAACACCGCTCCCCGGGTGGTTCCGCCAAGTGGGTCCGCGCCGTCACCGGCTGGGCACCCTCGCGGATTGCGGGGAATCCGACCTCCGCGGTGGGGTGTGGCAGGGAAGGCACCCTCGCTGGTCCTGAAACCCTGGGAGGGTGTCCCCACCTGCCAGGTTGTGTCACGGCTGGAGTCAGGGTCATGACCACGCCGCTCCACCCGGACCAGCTCGAGGTCGGTCACCACGTCGGCCCGTGGCGCATCGTGGGCTTCCTGGGCGCGGGAGGCTTTGGCCGGGTCTTCAAGGTGGAGCGAGGCGGGCACGTCTACGCGTTGAAGCTGGCGCTGCGGCCGGCGAACCAGCACGCCCCGGATGAAGAGGACGTCAACGGGCGCATCTCACGGGAGGTGGCGGCGCTGCTCGCGTGCGCGCCGCATCCCAACCTGCCGCGAGTGCACGCGGTGGACCGCTGGCCGGAGCCGCCGGACGGCTACCTCTTCCACGTCACCGACTTCGTGGACGGCGAGACGTTCCACGAGTGGCGCTGGCGCGTGAAGCCCTCCGCCGCGCACCTGCTGACCGTCTACACGGAGGTCGTGCGGGTGTTCGCGGATCTCCACCGCCGGGGCGTGTACCACCGCGACCTGAAGGCGGACAACCTGCTCATCCGCCGCACCGATGAGCGGCCCATCCTCATCGACCTGGGCACGGCGCGCATCCCCGGGGCCTCCACGCTGACCGTGGGCGTGGCGCCCGCGTCGCCACACCTGCTGCCTCCCGAGTGCGTGGCGTTCCTGCGCGAGGGCTCCTGGAAGTCGGGAGCGAACTTCGACGCGGGCATCCCGGGCGACCTCTACGCGCTGGGCGCGCTGCTCTACGAGTCGCTGACGGACGGCTACGCCTTCGACCCGCGCCTGCCCTACGAGCGGTTGCTGCCCGCCATCGAGACGGTGGTGCCGCGCGCGCCGAAGGACATCAACCCCAAGGTCCCCTCCAGCCTGTCGGACATCGCGATGCGGCTGCTCTCCAAGCGCCCCGAGGATCGCTACTCGGGCACGGAGACGCTGCTGCAGGCGCTCTGGGACGCGGCCAAGGACAAGCGCCACTCGGACTGGAAGGTGTCCCTGGACATCCCGGCGGATCCGGACGCCTCCGGCCTGGACCGGGGCGTGGTGTCGCTGTCGCAGTACCCTGGGCGCCCCAAGGAGTCGGAGGCCGGTGCCACGGAGCCATCGGGCCCGCCGCCCACCTTGGAGCCCCCGGTGGCGCCCAAGCGGCGCCGTCGTTCCGGGGCGGTGCTCGGCCTGGGAGCACTCCTGTTGGGTCTTTTGATCTTCGGGCTGGTCCGGCGGACGCCGGACCGTCCTCCACCTGCCGTAGCGCCTGTGTCTGAGAAAGGAAGTTCGTCCGTGACCCCAACCCCGAGTCTTCCCGATGCCGCCGTGCTCGCGGTGGCCTCTTCCCCGGATGCGGGAACTTCCGCCCCGGTGGAGCCGACTCCGTCCGTGCCGCCCGAGGTCGCGAGTGCTCCCGCGAAACGCCTGCGTGGAGACGGCGGTGTCATGCGGAAGATCGCCGGAGTGGCCGTGGCGGCCTGCATGGGTGCGTCCTGCGCGGGCGGCAACGCCAACACCCGCAGGGATGATATCGAACCGTGCCCGCCGGGCGCCAAAGAGGCCATGCTGGCGTTGGATGAAGCGGGAGACGTCCCGTGGGAAGGTATCTATCTGAAAGAGAGTGAGCGTCGTGACATGGAGATCCGTGAAGGACCCATCTCAGGGCTGGTCCATAGAACCACTCGGACGGCAGGCAAGCTGCCGGTAGGAACGAAGGTTCGGGGCCGTGCGGTGTTCTGGCCGGGAAACACACGGTTTCTCTTCACGGAGGCCACCCTACCTGATGGGAAGGTCGTCCCCATCTGCATGGAGTTCGTCAATGGGTTCACCGGTCGCCTCGGCTGGCCGCAGAACTCGCTGAACTACCCAGAGGACACCGCCACAGTCCGTCACGTTCCGATCCAGATGATCGACGTGGTGAAGGTCAAGCGTCTCAACGCCCCCCTCCCCCCCCTCGAGGAGGATTAGACGCCTCGTCTCACCGCCGCCTACTCACGGAGACGGGTCATCATCAAGCGCCGGGCACGCGTAATACCCCGTGGTAGAAGAGAGCCCCTGCTTGTCCCGGTTCGAGGAGCCCTCCCCACCGTGCCCTCCTGTCTGCTCGTCGCGCTTCCAGTTCTTCTCTGGTCGACCTCTGTCCTGGCAGCTCCTTCCGTCAAGAAAGAGGGGGGGGGAGCGCTCCGCATTGAAGTGGGAGCGGAGGACACGGGGGCGCGGCCCATCCACATTGGACCCGGGGTAAGCACGACACTGCTTTTTGATACCGATATCCAGCAGGACCAGGTGAGTCTGGAATCGCGAGCGCAGTTCGCGCGGGTGAGCACAGGGAGTGCGGTTCTCGTGCTCATTCCGTCCAACGACCTGCCGCAAGGAGGGAGCTTGAAGCTGTCCATTCCCTTCAAGGATGCGGGCTCGACGCTTCCTTCGCGGCTGTCATTGACCCTGGTCGTGGATTCCGGCTCAGTGGATCGACAGGTGGAAGTCTACCGTCGAGCGCGTTCGGCGGAGTCATACCGCCTGGAAGTGCAGCAACTGCGCACGGAACTGGAGCGCTTGCGACAGGAATCCGCTTCACTCGTGGGGGCGAAGGGTGAACAGCCTGGCCTCCGGGGGCTCCTGATGTCCTCGGAGGATTTTCCTGGCCTGGCAGTCTTGCGTGCTGAGATGCAGCAGGACTGCAAGCCGCCTTGCTGGCTGCTCGTTGAAAGGAGCTACTTGTACTCGTCGGGCAGTCGAGTGGCAGTGATGTTGTTATTGCGGTCGGCCGACAAGATGCCGTGGCGCATCGGGAGGGCGGTGCTGGTGGACCAGCAAGGGAAGAAGTGGGAATCCATGCCGCCCGCCCAATCCGGGCCCCTCACAGCGGATGCCCAGTCAAGGGTTGTCTTGGAGTTCGACGTGAACAAGCCGCCGACGGGCCGCTATCAACTGGACGTCTCGAATGTGGAGGGCAACCGGGCGATGCAGTGGAATGGCCTCAAATTCCCCTGAGCCCTGAATCCTGTTTCAGTCCAGGAACCGGCGCTCCCAGCGACGTTGAGCTTCGGCATCCATCGAGGGACGGGAGTCACCCTGGAAGTACATCCAGGGTTCCAGGACGCGGGCCAGCTCACGGTAGGCGGATAGCACGGGGCTCCGCGCTGTCTCCCCCGCGTCAGGCTCAGGCCCCAGGGTGATGACCGCGCGTCCCTCTGACAGGGGCTGCACGGTCGTACCAGGACTCTTGAGCCTTTCACGGAGCGCAGCCACGCCGCCCAGTTCCGCGAGCACTGGAGGGCCCAGGAAGTTCATCCAATGGACGCCGCGGATGCGGTTGCCCAGGTGCAGGGATGCGGACTCATCGGGAACATCCATTCCGGGATGACGAAGGCGTTCGCGATGAACCCGTTCGTCGACACCCTGGAGACTGAGCTGGCCATTGAAAGCGAGGCCCGCATGCCCGGAGGTAAACGGCAGGTCCGCGGAGAGTTTCAATGCCAGCTCGCGGACGAGGACTGGCCCTTGCGACTCCAGGAACTCCGTGGGGAGCCAGAAGGTGACGGTGCTCAACACCCGTGATGCATCCGGGGAATCGGGATTCTCCCTCCACTGGCCGTCATAGATGAACTGGTAATCACCCACTCCATTGACGTGATCCGCCAGATGAACATGAGCGAACTGGGAGGAGTGGAATTCCTGCTCCAGGAACGCTCGACCAGCGCTATTGATTTTGTGGAAATCCCCTTCGTAGTCGCAATACCAATCCAGCGACGCCGGGGCGATAGCGTGCTGAAACACATGCAGGGTGTGTTCAATGTGCTGGGTGATGTCGTGGTGCGAGTGACCCAGGTAGAAGGCAATGCTGACGCCATCCTGGAGCAACATGCCCCCGTGCCCTGCACGAATCCTGATGCGTGGATGAGAACGCGTCACGGTGCTGCTCCCAGAATGGGGACGATGAGCCAGGGCCGAACTCCTAAGGCCTGCTCATACATCTGACCTTGCGTCTTCTCCACGTAAGGATGGTTGCGAGGATAACGCTTCCATCTCGGGGGATTGCTGACGGGGCACGGAAACTTGAAGTCGAAGACAGCTTCGGCCTTCAGCGGATCTCCCAAATGAATGACGACATCCGGAACGAGCGTGCCCAGGAGCTGGCTCGCTTGTCCGGAACGAAGCCATACCTCCGCTTGAGCGCGGGTGATCAACCTGAGCGCTCCCGTCTTCATGTCGTAACCGTACCGTTGCTCCAAACTGAATCCACCTGGCCGTTCGACGGATAAGAGTGCCTGCGCACAGCGGAGGGCAACAGCGTGCTTCTCTTGGCCCCACCGCATGGCCCGGGTGATGGGCTCCCCGCTTGCGTTCGTTCCCACCTGCTCCTCGCACTGCTGCACTGTCGGCGTCTTGCCGTCGAGCATCCGCAGGTTCACTTCCAGATCCGCCTGGGTCGCGCACTTCGTCAGGATCTCCCTCAAGCGGGCCTGTCCCGCCGCATCCATGACCTGCAGTGCCCCCGCCACGGACGCCCCGGCCTGCGCCGTGGCGCGAACGCCAGCGGACACGGCCATGTCCGCGCAGTACGCGGGGTTGTTCCGGCACGCGTTCGTGCCTGAATCCAACGCCTGGGCGAACTCCCGCCGCGTCTGCCCACCGCCCGCGGACTGACACCCGCAGAGCAGCAGCCAGCCCAGCAGGGCCGCCGTGTGATGAATCCTCATGGCCTCCGAGCGTGCCAGAATCCCCTCAGCCCCGTCCCCCATGCCGGGTAGGGTGCGGCTCCACACGATGACCTCCGACCTCACGCCCGAATCCCTGCGCTGCGTCCGCGCCGACGCGCGCGAGCCCGAGGGCTACCGGGCCGCCCTCGGCGACACCCGCGCGTCCCTGCTCCACACCGATCCGCCCTATTGCCTGCTCACCCGGCGGCGCAAGGGCGGCGACCTGCGCGACCCCCGCGCGAACAAGAAGATCGACCGCAACCCCATCGTCCGCTTCGAGTCCGTGCGCGACTACCGCGTCTTCTCCGAGGCCTGGCTCTCGCGCGCCACCCAGCACCTCACCCCCGACGCGCCCCTCATCATCTGGACGAACCTCCTGGGCAAGGAGCCCATCCTCTCCGCCGCGCGCGACCTGGGCTACACCCACCTGCGCGGCGAATACGTCTGGGGCAAGCGCACCACGGACAAGAACGCCAACGAGCAGCTCCTGCGCGTCTACGAGGTCGCCCTCGTCATCGCCCGCACGCCCGCGCCGCCGCTCGCGCCGGGGGACGCCCCCACCGTGTGGGCCGTCGTCGGCGGCTACGACGATGACGCGGAGGCCGTGCAGTGGGGCGGCCACCCGCACCACAAGCCCTTCTCCGTGCTGGAGCCCCTGGTCCGCACCTGGAGCCGCCCCGGCGACACCGTGCTGGATCCGTTCGCCGGCAGCGGCTCCATGCCCTCCGCCGCCCTGCGCCTGGACCGCCGCCCCGCCTGCATGGAGGTCGAACCCGAGTGGGCCGAGCGCGTCACCCACCGCCTGCGCGAAACCGCCCGTCAGCGGGCCAGCGCCCGGTAGAAGCGCGTCTCGCTCCAAGTGGGCACGTCCGTGGGACGGTGGCCCCACCAGTTCATCACCAGCGTGCGCCGCTCGCGCGAGGGCCCCGGCAGCTTGCCGTCCGGGACCTGGTTGTCCGCGTCCAGCACCCCGTGCGTCAGCGTCCCGTCGAACACCACCAGCCGGTTGGGGCGCGGCGCCACCAACGTCAAATCCTCCAGCCGGTCCGGCGCGAGCGAGGGGTTGTCCTCCGACGGCGGCTCCCGCGTCACCGCCAGCGCGCCGCCCCGCACCCGGTTGAGGAACAACACCGACGAGCGCACCGGGTGCACCAGCCTCCCCGTCGCCAACGCCAGCCGCTCGTCCCGGTCCTGGTGGAAGTCCACCCGCACGTCCGTGGCCCGCATCCGCGACAGCCACCACTCCACGCCGGCGATGCGCCAGCCCTTCGTCACCCGGGGCCGCAGCGCGTGGATGACCTCCTCCACCACGTTCTCCGGCGGCCCGAAGGCGTACCAGAACGTCGTCTGGTACGTGTGACGCAGGCGCTCCCCCTTCAGGTCCCCCACGCGGCGCGACAGCCGGCGGAAGAGGGGGAGGGGCAGGGCGGGCTCGGTGAGCTGGACGAGGGCTTCCACGATGGATCCGGAGCTTTCCCCTGAACGCGAGGTGGGCGCCACCTCCTTTCACCGGTAGGCTCCGTCCCCTCATGAAGGCCCATCAGAAGATGCTCCTCGGCATTACCGTCGGCGCGGTGGCCGGGCTCGTCTGCAACGCCGTGTTCGGGAGCGCGGGCTGGCTCACCTGGACCGTCGAGCACGTCACCAACCCCCTGGGGCAGCTCTTCATCCGGCTGCTCCTGATGCTCGTCGTGCCGCTCCTGTTCTCCGCGCTCGTCGTCGGCGTGGCGGAGCTGGACCTGAAGCAGGTGGGACGGCTGGGTGCCCGCACGCTGGGCTACACCGTCGTCTTCTCCGTCATCTCCGTGCTCATCGGCCTGCTGCTCGTCAACACGCTCAGGCCCGGGGACGGCCTGAGCGACGAGGCCCGTGCCCTGGCCCGCACGGGCACGACCATCAAGGCCGCGCCGCCCCCCGGGGACACCTCCGCGGGCGCGCTCTTCATGTCCATGGTGCCCACCAACCCGGTGAAGGCGGCGGCGGACGGGGACATGATTGGCCTCATCGTCTTCTCGCTCATCTTCGGCCTGGGCCTGGCGCTCACCCCGGGCGAGCCCGCGCAGCGGCTCAAGGACGTCGTCCAGGGGCTCTACGACGTGATGATGAAGCTCATCGACGGCGTGCTGCGGCTTGCGCCCGTGGGGGTGGGCGCGCTGCTGTTCTCCATGACGGCGCGGCTGGGCTTCCACATCCTGGGACAGCTGGCGTCGTACGTGGGCGTGGTGCTGCTGGCGCTGAGCCTCCACATGTTCGTCGTGTACTCGCTGTCCGTGCGCTTCCTGGGCGGGCGCAACCCGGTGGAGTTCTTCCGCTCCTGCCGGCTGGCCATCGTCACCGCCTTCTCCACGTCCTCCTCCAGCGCCACGCTGCCCACCGCGCTCAAGGTCGCCGAGGAGAACCTCCAGCTGCCGCGCAACGTGTCGCGCTTCGTGCTCACCGCCGGCTCCGCGATGAACCAGAACGGCACCGCGCTCTTCGAGGGCGTCACCGTCCTCTTCCTCGCGCAGGTGTACGGCGTGCAGCTGGGCCTGGGGCAGCAGGCGACCATCATGTTCATCTGCGTGCTGGCGGGCATCGGCACCGCGGGCGTGCCGGCGGGCTCCATCCCCGTCATCGCCATGATTCTCGGCATGTTCCACATCCCCGTGGAGGGGCTGGGCCTCATCCTCGGCGTGGACCGCTTCCTGGACATGTGCCGCACCGTGCTCAACGTGACGGGAGACCTGGCCGCCGCGGTGTACGTGTCGCGCGGGGAACCCCCCGACCGGCCGGTCGGCGAGGAGGCGGCGGAGTCCCCCGCGGCCTGACGTGGCGTCACCCCGGCTCCACCTTTGACCGAAGTCCCATCCGCCGTCCCCGAAGCCAAGGAGCTTCCGCCGCATGAAAATCGCCAACGGTCGCGTCGTCGCGCTCGAGTATCGCCTCCACCTGGGGGACGGGCAGGTCATCGACCAGAGTGCCCCGGGCCAGCCGCTCGCCTATCTGCACGGGCACAAGCAGATCGTCCCCGGCCTGGAGGGCGCGCTGGACGGTCTGGGGGCGGGGGAGAGCAAGCAGGTGGTGGTGAGCCCGGACCAGGGCTACGGCAACCACAACCCGGAGGGCGTGCGCACCGTCCCCCGCTCCATGCTGCCGCCGGACTTCACGCCCCAGGTGGGCCAGACGCTGATGGCGCAGACGGAGGACGGCAACATCCCCCTGCGCATCGAGACCGTGAACCCGGACTCCGTCGTGGTGGACCTGAACCACCCGCTCGCCGGCAAGACGCTCCACTTCGACGTCACCGTGCGCGAAGTGCGTGACGCGACGCAGGAAGAGCTCACGCACGGCCACGTGCACGGGCCGGGCGGCGCGCACGAGTAACGCCGCCGGACGGCACGGAGCGTTTCGCTCCTCCGGGGGGCGTGCACTATCTTGCGCCCCCCATGGCTCCTCCCGTCCCGAACCCCAGCCAGCTCCGCGTCCCCGCGCCTGACCCCGCAGCCGTCCCGGAACGGCCTGGCGCCTCCGCGGCCATGGATCCGGAGCTGTACTGGCGGGAGTACGTCTACCAGGGCGGCGCGCGGCAGCTCACCGTGCGCGCCATCATCGCCGGGATGCTCATTGGCGCGGTGATGTGTCTGTCCAACCTCTACGTCATCCTCAAGACGGGCTGGAGCCTGGGCGTCACCATCACCGCGTGCATCCTGGCCTTCGCCGTGTTCGGGACGCTGCGCTCGCTGAAGGTGCTGCGCACGGAGTTCACCGACCTGGAGAACAACGCCATGGGCTCCGTGGCGTCCGCCGCGGGCTACATGACGGGCGGCGGCAACATGGCCGCGGTGCCCGCGCTGCTGATGCTCACCGGCACGCTGCCGTCCTCCGGCTGGCTGATGGTGTGGTTCGCCGTCATCTCCGCGCTGGGCGTCTTCGCCGCCATCCCCATCAAGCGCCAGCTCATCAACATCGAGGCGCTCCCGTTCCCCACGGGCACCGCCACCGCGGAGACCATCCGCGCGCTGCACGGCCACGGGGAAGTGGCCCGCCGCAAGTCGCGGCTGCTGGGCCTGTCGGGGCTCGTGGGCGCGCTGCTGGTGCTGGTGCGCGACGCGCGCTTCTCCTGGCTGAAGAACCTGCCGGAGAAGGCGAGCCTGCCGTTCAGCATCCTCGGACGTGAGGCGGGCAAGTGGTCCCTGTCCTTCGACTTCAGCCTGCTGCTCATCGGCGCGGGCGCGCTGGTGAGCTTCCGCACCGGCTGGTCCATGTTGCTGGGCGCCATCCTCAACTACGGCTTCCTCGCGCCCGCCATGGTCGCCGAGGGCGTCATCCCGGAGGTCACGTACAAGGCCATCAACAGCTGGGCGCTGTGGACGGGCTCCGCGGTGCTGGTGTCGTCCGGCCTGCTGTCGTTCGCGTTCCAGTGGAGGAGCGTGGTGCGCTCGTTCTCCGCCCTGGGCGGCCTGGTGGGGCTCAAGCCCAAGGAGGGCGCGCGGGAGGATCCGCTGGCGGACATCGAGTGCCCCCCGTCGTGGTTCCCCCTGGGCTTCGCGCTCCTGGGCCCGGTGGCCGTGTTCCTCATGGCCTACCTCTTCCAGATTCCCTGGTGGGCCGGCGTGCTCGCGCTCCCGCTGGCGGTGGTGATGGGCGTCATCGCGTCGCGCGTGACGGGGGAGACGGACACCACGCCCACCAAGGCGCTGGGCCCCGTCACCCAGCTCATCTTCGGAGGACTCGCGCCGGGCAACATCCCCGCCAACGTGATGAGCGCCAACGCCACGGGCGGCGTGGGGTTGCACTCGGCGGACCTGCTCACGGACCTCAAGTCCGGGTGGCTTTTGGGCGCGTCGCCGCGGCAGCAGTTCTTCGCGCAGCTGTTCGGCGTGGCCGCGGGCGCCATGGTGGTGGTGCCCATCTTCAAGCTGCTGGTGCCCACCGCGGACGTGCTGGGCACCGAGCAGTTCCCCGCGCCCGCCTCCATGGTGTGGGCCGGCGTGTCGAAGATGCTCGCCTCCGGCGTGTCCGCGCTGCATCCCACCGCGCGCATGGGCGCCCTGTGCGGCGCGCTCCTGGGCATCGCGCTGGTGCTGCTGGAGCGCTGGGCCCCGTCGAAGCTGAAGGACTTCATCCCCTCCGCGTCCGGCCTGGGGCTGGCCATCGTCATCCCCGGCTCCAGCTCCATCAGCCTCTTCGTGGGCGCGGCGCTGGCGGCGTTCCTCCGGCGCGTGAAGCCCAGGCTCGCGGAGGACGCGGTGCTGCCCGTCAGCTCCGGCTTCATCGCGGGCGAAAGCCTCCTGGGCATCGCCATCGCGATGGTGAAGGCCTTCGGCTTCATGCCGAAGTAGCTACGCCCCTCAGTCCACCTTGCGGGTGGCCCAGGACACGCCCGCGACGAAGCGGAAGGTGGGCGTGTCCAACCCCGCGCCCACGCCCGGGCCGCCCATGACGTACAGGTCCAGGCTGGACAGGGCGTGGCGGCGGATGGCGATGAGCAGCTCCGCCCCCACGCGCCCGCCGTCCAGCGGGATGCCCAGCAGGGTGCTCACCTCGCCGCGCGTCGTCTCCCCCTGCAGCGACGTCACCGTGGCGCCCAGCCGCAGCTCATTGCCCACGACGTCGCGCGGGTCGTAGGACACGGGCCCCAGGTCCTGGCGCTTGCGCAGGAACACGCCGGCCTCGCCGCCCACCTGGAAGCCGTCGCCCACGTAGCCCAATTGCAGGCGTGGCTGCCACGCGTAGTCCTCGTGCGCCAGGGCCGCGCGGCTGCCCACGGGCAGGCCCGCCGTCAGCGCCACCGCCACGTTGAGGGGGGCGCCCTTCGTCTGCCGGAGCACCGCCGCCCGCGCGGTCAGCCACGGCGTGGCGATGCCCCCGGACTTCGGCCCGAAGTACTCCAGCGTGGGCTTTCCCCCCTGCGACAGGACGAAGGGCAGCTCCGCCCCCACGTCCAGCCACGACAGCACGCCAACGCCCACCGTCAGGTGGGCGCTCATCTTGTTCTCCACCAGGCCCGTGCCCTCGCCGGGCTCCCACCGGGTCTGGAAGTGCAGGGGCAGCTGCTCGTAGTGGTAGTTCAACGCCACCCGCAGCTGGCCCGGCGCCAGCGTCCGGCCCGTCCCCACCACCAGCGAGCCCAGGGCCCCCGGGTCCAGGCGCAGGCGTTGCAGGTCGAACATGGGCAGCGGGTTCTTGGGGCCGCTCTCCAGGGCGTGGGCGGAGAACGGAAGGGACAGGAGGGCAGCGGCGAGGACCGAGGCCGGACGGAACACGTGACGACTCCCAAGGCGGAGGGACGCGGACTCTAGCCAGAGTCCCCCCGCTCGAAAATCATGCACGCGGGTGCCACCGGATGTTGGTTGTCCCGCGAAAGGACCCGCGCGTCAGGCGTTGCCGGCCGCCAGGTCCTGCAATTCCTGCCATCGCGTATAGAGCCGGTCCACCTCGGCGGTGGCGGCCTCCAGGGCCTGGTTGACCTCCGCCACCTTGGAGCCCTGGCTGTAGACGGCGGGGTCGGCCAGCTTCGCCTCCAGCTCCGCCTTGCGCTTCTCCGCGGCCTCGATGGTGGCCTCCATGCCGTCCAGCTCGCGCTGGTCCTTGTAGGAGAGCTTCCCGGGCTTCTTCTGCGCGGGCTTCGCGGCGGCCTCCTCGCGGGGCGGGGGCTCGTCCTTCTTCGGCGCGGCGGCCTTGAGCGCGGCGGCCTGCGACTGCTCGCGCAGCCGCTTGTACATGTCGTAGTTGCCCTCGTAGCGGGTGACCTTGCCCTGGCCGTCGAAGGAGAGGATGGCGGTGGCCACCTTGTCCAGGAAGTACCGGTCGTGCGTCACCAGCAGCGTGCTGCCCGCGAAGTCCAGGAGCAGGCGCTCCAGGATGTTGAGCGTGACGATGTCCAGGTCGTTGGTGGGCTCGTCCAGCACCAGCACGTTGGCGCCCTCCAGGAACAGCCGCGCCAGCAGCAGCCGGTTGCGCTCGCCGCCGGACAGCGCGCCCACCTTCATGCGCTGCATGGGCACCGGGAAGAGCAGGTCCTCCAGGTAGTCGCGCAGGGCCACCTTGCGGTCCGCCAGCTCCACGTGGTCCTCGCCGTTGGAGGCCGCGTCGTACACCGTCTGGTCCGGGTCCAGCTGGGCGCGCTGCTGATCGTAGTAGGCGACCTTGGTGTTCTTCCCGATGACGAGCTTGCCGCTGTCCGCCGGGATTTCCCCCAGCATCACGCGCAGGAAGGTCGTCTTGCCCACGCCGTTGGGCCCCAGGAAGCCCACGCGCTCGCCGCGCTGGAGGCGGAAGTCCACGCCGTCCAGCACCTTGCGGTCGCCGAAGGACTTCTTCAGCCCTTCGGCCTCGATGACGGTGTGGCCCAGCCGGGGCGCCGCCACGACCTTCAGGTCCGCCACCTTGGGGCGCTGGAAGCCCTTCTCCGCCAGCAGCTTCTGCGCCCTTTCGATGCGGGCCTTGCTCTTGGTGCGCCGCGCCTCCGGGCCCTTGCGCAGCCACGCCACCTCCTGCGCAATCCAGCGCCCGCGCTTGTGCTCCGCGACTTCCGCGTTCTCCTGGGCGACGAGCTTCTGCTCCACGTAGGCCGCGTAGTTGCCGGGATAGGAGATGAGCCCGCCGCCGGGCTGGATCTCCACGATGCGGTCCACCAGGTCGTCCAGGAAGTAGCGGTCGTGCGTCACGAGCAGGAGCGCCCCGGGCAGCTTGTCCAGCTCGTCCTCCAGCCAGTCCACGGTGTCCGCGTCCAGGTGGTTGGTGGGCTCGTCCAAGAGCAGCAGGTCCGGGCGCGTGAGCAGGGCGCGGGCAATGGCCACGCGCTTGCGCAGGCCTCCGGACAGCTGCGCCACCGGCCGGTCCCAGTCCTTCACGCCCAGCCGGTCCAGCAGCGTCTTCGCGTGGTGCTCCGTGTCCCAGCCGCCCGCCTGGTCAATGCGGTCGCTCAGCGCGGACAGCTGCTCCAGCATCTTCGGGGTGGCGTTGGCGGGGTCCGCCTCCAGCTTCCGCGACAGCTCCGTGTGCGCGTCCAGCGCCTCCTTGAGCGGCGCCTGGGACACGGCCAGCTCGCTCTGCACGGTGGCGCCCTCGGGGAACTCCGGCTCCTGGGGCAGGTAGGTGACGCGCGCGCCCCGGCGCAGCTGCAGTTCGCCCAGGTCCGGCTTCGCCGCGCCGGCCAGTATCTTCATCAGCGACGACTTGCCGGAGCCGTTGACGCCCACCAGCCCCACGCGCTCGCCCTCCTCGATGGTGAAGGTGAGGCCCTCGAAGACGGTGCGGCTGCCGAAGGCGAGCTGGACGTTGGCGGCGCGGAGCAGCGTCACGGGAAGAGACCTCCTCGAAGGGGGAAAGCGAAAGGGCGCCCCCCATTGAAGCGGGGAGCGCCCTTCCTACTGCCAGAGCGGCGTCTGGGACACCCGGACTACTTGCGGGCGGCCTGCTCCGCGGCCTGCTTCTCCTTGTACTGCGCCATCAGGGCCTCCGCCTCGTTGCGCGGGACCGGCGAGTACTTGGAGAACTCCATCGTGAACTCGCCCTTGCCCTGGGTCGCGGAGCGCAGGTCGGTGGAGTAGCCGAACATCGTGTTCAGCGGCACTTCCGCCACGGCCGTGACGTAGCCCTCGGCGGTGCCCGTCTCCAGGATGGTGCCGCGGCGCTGGTTCAGCTGGCCGACGACGGAACCCTGGAAGTCCTCCGGAGCCGTGACCTCGACCTTCATGATCGGCTCGAGGATGATCGGCTTGGCGGCGGCGTAGCCCTCGCGGAAGCCCATGATGGCGGCCGTCTTGAACGCCATTTCGGACGAGTCCACCGCGTGGAACGCGCCGTCGTTGATGACCACGCGCAGGCCCACCACGGGGAAGCCGATGAGGCTGCCCTTCTTCACGGCCTCCGCGAAGCCCTTGTCGCACGCGGGGATGAACTCGCGCGGGATGGAGCCACCGACGATGTCGTCCACGAACTCGTACTGCTGCACGGCGTCCGAGGGCAGGGGCTCCACGTAGCCGCACACGCGCGCGAACTGACCGGAACCACCGGTCTGCTTCTTGTGCGTGTACGCGAACTCGCCCTTCTGGGAGATGGTCTCGCGGTAGGCCACCTGCGGCTTGCCGGCGACCACCTCGCAGTTGTACTCGCGCTTCATGCGCTCGATGTAGATCTCCAGGTGGAGCTCGCCCATGCCGCTGATGATGGTCTGCGCGGACTCTTCGTCACGGCGCACGCGGAAGGTGGGGTCTTCCTTGTGGAAGCGGTTGAGCGCCTTGGAGAAGTTCGCCAGCGTGTCGCGGTTCTTCGGCGTCACGGCCAGCGAGATGACCGCGTCCGGCACGAACATGGACGTCATCGTGTACTGCACGACGCCGTCAGTGAACGTGTCACCGGAGGCGCACTCGATGCCGAACAGCGCGACGATGTCGCCCGCCGTGGCCTCGTTCACGTCGTGCATTTCCGACGCGTGCATGCGGACGATGCGGGGAACCTTGACCTTCTTCTGGTTCACCTGGTTGACGATGAAGTCACCCTTGCTCACCTTGCCCTGGTAGATGCGCATGTAGGTGAGCTGGCCGTAGCGGCCGTCTTCCAGCTTGAACGCCAGGCCGACGAAGGGCTTGGTCGCGTCCGAATCCAGGATGACCTTGGCCTCGTTGTTCTTCTGGTCGAGGGCCTCGTTGGTCGCTTCCTTGGGGTTGGGCAGGTAGCTGCACACCGCGTTCAGGAGCAGCTGCACGCCCTTGTTCTTGTACGCGGAGCCGCACATCACCGGCGTCATCTTCAGCGCGATGGTGGCCCGGCGCACGGCGGCGCGGAGCTGGTCCTCGTTGATGGAGGCCGGGTCCATGAGGAACGCCTCGCCCAGCTCGTCGTCGACGTTGGCGATGCCTTCGATCATCTCGTCACGGCGCAGCTTGGCCTCGTCCAGCATGTCCGCGGGGATGGCCTCCTCGCGCACGTGCTCGCCGTTCTCACCGTCGAAGTAGTACGCCTTCATCGACAGCAGGTCGATGAGGCCCTGGAAGCGGTCCTCCGCGCCGATGGGGTACTGGAGCTTCACCGCGTGGTGGCCCAGCTTCTCCTTCAGCTGCGCGGCGACGCGGTCGTAGTTCGCGCCCGAGCGGTCCATCTTGTTGATGAACGCGATGCGCGGAACCTTGTAGCGCTTCATCTGCCGGTCCACCGTGATGGACTGCGACTGCACGCCCGACACGGAGCAGAGCACCAGGATGGCACCGTCGAGGACGCGGAGCGCGCGCTCCACCTCGATGGTGAAGTCCACGTGTCCCGGCGTGTCGATGAGGTTGATGTTGAAGTCGCCCCACATCGCGTACGTGGCGGCGGACTGGATGGTGATGCCCTTCTCACGCTCCAGGTCCATCGAGTCCATGATCGCGCCCACGCCGTCCTTGCCGCGGACCTCGTGGATCTCGTGGATCTTGCCCGTGTAGAACAGGATGCGCTCGGAGAGCGTCGTCTTGCCCGAGTCGATGTGGGCAGAGATACCGATGTTACGAATCTTCTCGATGGGTACGTTGGAGGCCACGATCCGGTCCTTCTTCGATTGAAAAAATTGCCTGAGGGAACAGAGCAGGCGGGGCCCTTACTTCCCACAGGACCCAGTTACCAGACAAATCCGCATGACGTGGGGCGTACATCCGCCTACGTTCCGCCGTCCCTGTTCCGACTGAGGTCTCATAACAATGAGCGCGAGCGAAAACTTCTCCCTTGCCCGGGCATGGCTCAAGGCCTTCAACGCCCACGACGTCACCGCGCTGGTTGCCCTGTACGCGGAGGATGCAACACACACCTCGCCCAAGATTCGCGTCCTGCACCCGGAGACGGGGGGGCGCCTGGTGGGCCGGCCGGCCCTGGAGCGGTGGTGGAGGGACGCCATCGCCCGGCTGCCGGGCCTGCGCTACGAGGAGACGGCCCTCACGGCGGACGGGGACCGGGTGTTCATGGAGTACCTGCGCCACGCGCCCGATGAGGCGCCCCTGCCGGTGGCGGAGGTGCTGGAGGTGAAGGGCGGGCGCATCGTCGCGTCACGCGTCTACCACGGCTAAGGTGCCCGCCATGGCGAACCCTCCCAACAGCTTCGACCGGGACTTCGGATACCTGCTGCCCTTCATGGACAAGGTGGCGGCGGCCGCCTCGAGCCTGCCGGACGCGTCCGCCCGCGAGGAGCTGGTGCGGCTGATGGCGGAGGAGAAGGTCCGCTGGGAGCGCATCCGCTCGCTGCTCCAGGGCGCCCCGGGGCGGGGCGGCGCCTCCACGGAGACTGCCTCCAGGCCGTCGGACTCGAAGGCCGCGGCGCCCGCCGTCGCGCCCCCGCTGGCCCGGGTGTCCGGGGACGGGGTGAACCGGGTGGCCCGGCTGGCGTCGGGCTTCACCGTGGGCAGCCTCAAGGACTCGCGCTAGCGCGGGGGGCTTCAGGTGCTGCTGACGCGGACCTGATCCAGCGCGTCGTAGGTGGCGGCCTTGTAGGCCTCCGACAGCGTCGGGTAGTTGAAGCAGGTCTCCACGAAGAGCTGCGCGGTGGCGCCGGTGAGCAGCGCGGTGAGCCCCACGTGCACCAGCTCCGAGGCCTGCTCGCCCAGCACGTGCACGCCCAGCAGCTTCAGGTCGTCGCGGTGGAAGAGCAGCTTCAGCATGCCCTGCCGCTCGCCGATGATCTGCCCGCGCGGGTTGGTGTCGAAGGTGGCGCGGCCGACGACGTAGGGGATGCTGCGCGCGCGCAGGGCCTCCTCCGTGTCGCCGGCCATGGACACCTCCGGGATGGTGTAGATGCCGTAGGGCAGGATGGGCGCGAGCGTGCGCTTGCCCGGGCCGAACGCGTGCTCCACGGCGATGCGGGCCTGCTCCATGGACGTGGAGGCCAGGGCGGGGAAGCCGATGACGTCCCCCACCGCGTAGATGTGCGGCACGGCCGTCTGGTACGCGAGCCCCACCTCGATCTGCCCGCGCTTGCCCTGCTTGATGCCCAGCGCCTCGATGCCCAGGCCCGTGGTGTTGGCGGTGCGGCCGGAGGCGACCAGCACCTGGTCGGCCTCCAGCACCTCGCCGGTGGACAGCTTCAGGCGGATGGGCTCCTCGTGCGACTCCGGGACGTGCGCGGACTCCACCGTCTGGCCCAGGCGCAGCCGCACGCCCAGAGACTCCATGCAGTCGCGCAAGAGCTGGCCCACCTCCGCGTCCAGGAAGGACAGCAGGTCGTTCTTCACCTCCACCAGCGTCACCGGGATGCCGAGCGCGGCGAACATGCACGCGTACTCGCAGCCGATGACGCCGCCGCCCACCACCACCAGCGTGCGGGGCAGGGTGGTGATGTCCAAAATCTCATCCGAGTCGTGCACGCGCGGATCCCCGAAGGGGTACAGCGGCGGGCGGTACGGCGTGGAGCCGGTGGCGATGAGGACCGTGCCGGCGGAGAGCTTCTCCACCTCCGCGCCGTCGCGCTTCACCACGACGGTGTGCGCGTCCAGGAAGGCGCCGGAGCCCTGGAACACCGTGACGCCGTGGCGCTGGAGGTTCTTGTGGATGCGCTCGCGCTCCATCTGCTTCACGCGGCGCTCGCGGAAGAGGAAGTCGGAGACGGTGGCCTCGTGGCGCAGCGTCGCGTCCACGCTGTAGAGGCCGCGCGCCTTGAAGCCGGACAGGTGCAGCGCCGTCTCGCGCAGTGTCTTGGAGGGAAGGGTGCCGGTGTTGGCCGCGGTGCCGCCGAGCACCGGCTCCCGCTCCACCACCGCCACCCGCTTGCCCGCGAGCGAGGCCTGTACCGCGCCCCATTCCCCCGCGGGGCCAGAGCCGATGACCACCAGGTCGAAGTCCGCCATGGGCCGCACCCTAACCCCACCGTGGGGAGCAGGGCACCGGGAAGTCACCGCACCGGCCGCGTTCCTCCGCGCCTTGCACGCGGGTCTGGCGCTCAGGCGTCCTCGGACTCGCTGACGGGGCCCGAGGGAGCACGGCCGGTGTAGTGCAGCTTCTCGCGGACCTCCGCGTCGGTGAGGAGCCGGAAGCTGCCCTCGGGAATGTCGTCCAGGGTGATGTCGCCCACCGCCTCCCGGTGGAGCGCCCGGGCGGGCAGCCCCACGGCGCCCAGCATGCGCTTCACCTGGTGGTGGCGGCCTTCGGTGAGCGTCACCTCCACCGTGTGCTCGTCGCGCACGCGCACCACGGCGGGGCGGGCGGGGCCGTCATCCAGCGTCATCCCCTGGCGCAGCGGCTCCACCTTCGCGTCGTCCGCGACGCTGAACACCGTGGCCACGTAGCGCTTGGGGAGGTTCGTCTCCGGGGACGTGCAGTGGGCCACCAGCTTGTCGTCGTTGGTGAAGAGCAGGAGGCCCGTGGTGTCCACGTCCAGCCGGCCCACGGCGTGCCAGGTGAAGCGGTTCAGCTCCAGGGGCAGCTGGGGCAGGAGGATCTCGAACACCGTGCCCGTGCGGTGCTGGCGCGCGGTGGAGGTCAGCACGCCCGCGGGCTTGTGGAAGGCCAGCACGTGCGAGGGCACCTCCTTGCGCACCGGCAGCCCGTCCACCTTGATGACGGCGTCGGGCGGCACGGGCGTGAGGGGCGTGGTCGCCACGCGGCCGTTGACGCTCACGCGGCCCGCCTTGATGGCGGCCTCCGCCTCGTCCTGGGGCATGGCGCCCGCGCGGGCGAGCGCGCGGGAGAGCCAGTCCGGCTTCTCCTTGCCCTCCCAGCGGTTGGGGCGGGGCGGGGACTTGGGGGGCCGTTCGGGCTTGCGAGGCATGGGCGCGGCACCATAGCCGCGCTCGGGCGGCGGCGTGCTGGGAGTTAATGCCGGGCCGGTTCGTCCGGATCCTCGCCCTCGGCGGAGCCCGGCGTCGGGCCCGGCTCGTCGCCGTCCGCCATGCGGTGGGACTCTTCCTCCAGACCGCCGTCCTCCGCCGTCCCGGGCGTGCGGCCAGGTTCCTCGAAGGTGTCCTCGTGGGATGGCGCCTGACGGCCAGGGCCGGGCTCGGTGCCTCCCACGATCATCGACTCATAGGGCATGTGGTTCACGCGGTGCTCCTTCCCAAACGGGGCCGGTGGTTCCCGGAAAGGTAGCGACGCATGGGCATCCCGCCGCGCGGGGGAGGGGCGTTCCCCTGCCTGCTCAGGAGTCGTCCCTGGGAGGCCCGCCCTCCTGGGGGAAGTGCTTGCGCACGGTATGCAGCGCGGCCAGCCAGAGCCGCGCCTCGTTGCGCGTGAGCCGCGAGCGGCGCAGGGGCGCGACCAGGTCCCTCACCGCCGTGCGCCCGGGCTGCTCATCCACGAGGAAGCCCCCCGTGGTCAGCAGCGCCTCCAGCGTGGCCTCCACGCGGGCCAGCTCCGCGTCCGTGGCGGCCAGGGGCAGGGGGCCCGGTGGCGGCGCGGTGTCCGCGAGGTGGGCCATGCGGACCTCGTAGGCGTAGAGCAGCACCGCCTGCGCCAGGTTGATGGAGGGCTGCTCCGGCGCGGTGGGCACCGCGGACAAATCATGGCAGCGCTCCACCTCCGCGTTGGTGAGCCCGCTGCGCTCGTCCCCGAAGACGAGCGCCACCGGCCCCTGCTTCGCCCGCGCCACCAGCTCCTCGCCCACGGCCCGGGGCGACAGCCGGCGCTTGCCCTCCACCTTGCGGGAGCTGGTCCCCACCACCCAGACGCAGTCGGACACGGCCGCGTCCAGCGTGTCCGGGCGCTTCACCCCACCCAGCACGTCCTCCGCGTGCACCGCCAGCCGGTGGGCCGGGCCCAGGTCCTCGACCTCCGGCGTCACCCAGGCCCAGTCGGACAGGCCGCAGTTCTTCAGGGCGCGGGCGGCGGCGCCCAGGTTCTCCGCGTTGCGCGGGCGCATGAGGACGAATCGGACGGGCAGCACCATGGCCGCGCACCCTAAGCCCTCGGGCACGCGTCGTGTCCACCTGGATGAGAAGGTGAGAACGGTGCGGTCCCCCTGGCGGCGGCGCTGGGCCTGAAC
The DNA here is from genome assembly GCF_046520365.1 of Corallococcus sp. 4LFB. Classification (NCBI taxonomy): domain Bacteria; kingdom Pseudomonadati; phylum Myxococcota; class Myxococcia; order Myxococcales; family Myxococcaceae; genus Corallococcus; species Corallococcus sp. 4LFB. The sequence continues at coordinate 45,345 of NZ_JBKGHJ010000002.1, read as the reverse complement.
TGGTCCGACAGTCGGACCAGTTCGGCCCCTGCCGGGCCCGGGGGCGGACCGCGGGCCCCGAAAGCCCCCCGAAGCAGCCCCCTGACGCCTCCGGCCGGTCCCTCCAGGGCCTTCCGGGGGCGTCTTTTGCGTTCCCTGCTTGTCAACGCCGCCCGGGGGATGCGAAGGCCCATGCGACATGGCCACGACTCGCAAGCCTGGACCTTCCCGCGGTGCCGCCCCCAAGTCGGGTGGGCCCCGCACGTCCCGCCCTGGCGCTCCGAAGAAGCGCAAGGACGCCAAGGGACGCGCTGACAAACCGAAGATGAGCCGCGCCCAGCACGAACGCGCGCGCCCCAACCCCAACCGCCCCCTGCGCGAGGACCTCATCCTCCAGGCGTGTCTGGAGGCCTACGGCGGCGTGCGGCGCGAGGGCCGCCTGTCCGACCGCGCGCTGGAGTTCGTGCTGCGCCGCAAGACGGCCCTCTACTCCACCGAGCGCCGCGCCGTGGCCGAGCGCGTCTACGCGCTGCTGCGCCGCCAGCGCACCGTGGACTTCCTCCTGGAGAAGGCGCACCGGAAGTTCGACGCGCTGGACCCCACGCGCCAGGACGTCATGCGGCTGGCCGCGTCCCGCATCCTCCACGGCGAGGACCCCACCTACGTCGCGCGCTCCAGCGGGCTCACCGGCCCGGACGTGTCCGTGCTCGACCGCCTGCCGGACGCCGCCGCGGAGCTGGACGCCCTGCCGGAGGCGAAGCGCTTCCCCATCGCCGCGTCGCTGCCGGACTTCCTCGCGGACCGCTTCCGCGCCGTCTTCGGCAAGGACGCAGCGCGCGCCGCCGAGGCCATGAACGAGCGCGCCCCGCTCATCATCCGCGCCAACACGCTCAAGGGCGACCGCGCCCAGCTCCAGGAGCGCCTGGCCGCCGAGGACGTGGAGTCCACGAAGCCCACCGCGCTGTCCCCCTTCGGCCTCGTCATGGAGACGCGGCTCAACCTCTTCTCCCTCCAGGACTTCAAGGACGGGGGGTTCGAGATCCAGGACGAGGGCAGCCAGCTGCTGGGCATGCTCGTGGACGCGCCCCCCACCCGCGTGGTGGACGCGTGCGCGGGCGCGGGCGGCAAGACGCTGCAACTGGCCGCGCAGATGAAGAACCGCGGCGACCTGCACGCGCTGGACGTGGACGAGGGCCGCATGGAGGACCTGCGCAAGCGCGCGCGCCGCGCGGGCGTGCACAACGTGCGCACGCAGCTCATCCCGCACGAGGGCCCGGACGCGGACGCCGCGCTCACGCCGCTCAAGGGGCTGGCGGACCGCGTGCTGGTGGACGCGCCGTGCAGCGGCACCGGCACCTTCCGCCGCAAGCCGGACGCGAGATACCGCCTCACGCCGGAGGACCTGGAGATGCACGTGGGCCGGCAGAAGGCGCTGCTCGCGCGCTTCGCCCTGCTGGTGAAGCCGGGCGGCCGGCTCATCTACGGCACGTGCAGCGTGCTGCGCGAGGAGAACGAGAACGTGGTGGAGGACTTCCTGTCCAAGCACCCCGACTTCAGCGTGCGCCCCGTGGCGGAGGTGCTGGGCGCGGAGCTGGGCGCGAAGCTGGGGCCTGGCCCCTTCCTGCGGCTGGCCCCGCACACCCACGGCACCGACGGCTTCTTCGGCGCCGTGCTCGTCAAGGCGAAGTAACCCCGCCGTCCCCAGAGGAAGAAAGGCCCTCCGTCCATGCCGCTCGCCGTCCGCTACCACGTCGCCATGCCCCGCCCGCATGCGCACCTGTTCGAGGTGGAGGCCGCCTTCCCCGCCGGGCCTGACGTGCTCGACGCGGTGATGCCGGTGTGGACGCCGGGCAGCTACCTGGTGCGCGAGTACGCCCGCCAGGTGCAGGACGTCACCGCGCGGGGCCCGGACGGCCAGCCCCTGCCGGTGCGCCGCGTGGACAAGCGCACCTGGCGCGTGGACGCGAGGGGGCAGGCCGTCACCCTGCGCTACCGCGTCTACGCGAACGAGCTGTCCGTGCGCACCAGCCACCTGGACGGCAGCCACGCCTACTTCAACGGCGCCACCGTGTTCCTCTACACGGAGGGCACGCGCGCCCTGCCCCACCACGTCACCGTGGACGCGCCCCAGGGCTGGCGCGCGTTCTGCGCGCTGGACTCGGAAGGGGCCACCTTCCACGCGCCGGACTACGACACGCTCGTGGACAGCCCCTTCGAGGTGGGCCCGCACACGCCGCTCACCTTCACCGCCGCGGGCGTGCCGCATGAGGTGGTGGTGTGGGGCGACAGCGTGCCGGACGCGGAGCGGCTGTGCGCGGACATGCAGCGCGTCTGCGAGGCCCAGGCGCGCATGTACGAAGGCCTGCCGCTGAAGCGCTACCTGTTCCTCGTCTACCTCACCGACAAGGGCCGCGGCGGGCTGGAGCACCAGGCCTCCACCGCGCTGCTCTTCCCGCGCACGGGCCTGTCCTCGAACCGGGGCTGGGAGGACTTCCTCACGCTGGTGGCGCACGAGTACTTCCACCTGTGGAACATCAAGCGGGTGAAGCCGCGCGCGCTGGTGCCCTTCGACTACTCGCAGGAGAACTACACCACGCTGCTGTGGGCCTTCGAGGGCGGCACCGCGTACTACGACAACCTCTTCGTGCGCCGCGCGGGCCTGATGTCCGCCCCGCGCTACCTGGCCCGCCTGGGGGAGACGCTCAGCCTGCTGCACTCCACCCCGGGCCGCCGCGTGCAGACGCTCACGGAGGCGTCGCTCGTCAGCTGGGTGAAGCACTACCGCCCGGACGAGCACTCCACCAACAGCGCCATCTCCTACTACCTGAAGGGCGAAGTCGTCTGCGCGCTGCTGGACCTGGAGGTGCGCCGCGCCACCCGCGACGCCAGGAGCCTGGATGACGTCATGCGGTTGCTGTGGCAACGCCATGGCGACGGCTCCGGCGTGCCGGAGGACGGCGTGGAGAGGGCCGCGAGCGAGGTGGCGGGCGTGGACCTGACGCCCTTCTTCGACCGGGCGGTGCGCTCCACGGACGACCTGGACTACGGCGTCTTCGCGCATGTGGGGCTGGAGCTGTCCTTCCGCATGCGGGAGGCCCCCAACGACAAGGGCGGCACGCCGCCGCGCCTCAAGGGCGAGCCCCGGCCGAAGGGCTGGCTGGGCGTCACGGTGCGCGGCTCCTCCACGCTGTCCACCGTGCCGGAGGGCACGCCCGCGCTGGAGGCCGGCCTGTACCCGGAGGACGACGTGGTGGCGCTGGACGGCTGGCGCGTGGACGGGGCGGGGCTCATCGCCCGCTGCGAGGACAAGCGTCCCGGCGACACCGTGCGGGTGACGCTGTTCCGCCGCGACCGCCTGCTGGAGGTGCCGGTGGTGCTGGGCCAGAAGCCCGCGGACGCCGCGTGGCTCCAGCGCGTGGAGCGCCCAAGCGACGCGCAGAAGGCCGCGTACCAGGCGTGGCTGGGCGCGCCCTGGGATGAGACTTCCAGCCCGGCGTAGGCTTGCCGGCCGCATGTCCGCCGTTCAGCGCCGCGAGTTTGCTGGGGCTCGTGCTGTACGTGCACGGAGACGCGCTGGGCTACCTTCTGCCCCGCCTGAAGCTTTCGCCGGCGCACCAACTGTTCATTGGCCAGGCCGCGGCGGTGGAAGGAGATTTCCCACTGTCGGTCAAAGCTTTGGAAGCCGCGGCGGACACGACGCCGGATGAACCCACCGCGCCGCGCGCGCGGGTGCTCCTGGCGCGCGTGCAGGGGGAGAAGTTGGGAAACGCGGTGCGCGCGGAGGAAATCCACCGGTACATCCTGCATCGCCATCCGGACACGGAGGCCGCACGTTTTGCCCATGCGCGGCTGCCGCCCGCCGCCTGACACATGCATTGCAGCACCCGTCCCCCGGTACCAGATTCATGGCATGGGACGGGTTGGGGGCGTGGGGATGGGGAAGCGGTTGAGGACGTATGGCGGGTTGGGGCTCCTCGCGAGCGTGCTGCTGACGGGCTGTGATGACGCCCCCAGCGCGAACCGCCACGAGGACACCTGCGCGGAGCCGCTGACGCTGCGCGTGGAGGTGATGTCGTCGGACGGCGCGTACATCCAGGGCGCGTCCGTGACGGCCACCAACCTGGAGAGCAACATCAGCATCACCGGCGTGACGGATGACCGCGGCGTCACCACGGCCATCAACGAAACACTCGCGCCCAGCCCCATCCGCGTGGTGGCCACGGCGGGCTCGCACGTGACGCCCGCGCAGCGCGTGGAGTGGACGTGCGACGTGTGTCACTGCACGCCTGTTCCCGCCACGGTGACACTCCAGCTCAAGGATTGAGCCGGAAGACCCGCCAGTGAGGGCCGGCGCGCGCGGAAAATCCGCCGCTCCTGGCCGCCGGGCGGTTGTGCACACCTGCCCGTGCGCGGTACCACTTACGCCATGCGTCAAGCCCGCATGCGCGCCTCCGCGTCGGTCCGGCCCTCCTCCCGCCTCGCCGCCCGCCCGTCTGGCCTGACGGCGTGCGAGCGGGTGTGTTGTCGCGGCACTGGTGTTCCCCCACTCCAGTAAGCCGTGCAACCGCGCTACCCGACGGGTAGGCAATCCCGAAGGTCCCCCATGTCCGCAGAGAGTGTGCAGGCGCTGCTTGAATGCTCGGTCACCGAGCTGACCGGGCGGTTCGTCACCCAGGCGCAGCCGGTCCCCCAGGGGCTGCTGGAGGCGCTGGAAGCAGATCCACGCCAGGGCGCGCAGGCGCTCGCGCGGAGGCTGCGCTCGCGGCAGGAGAAGAACCGCGCGGAAGGCCAGCGGCTGCGGCACCTGCTGAAGTTCGAGACGGAGCTGTGGGAGCAGGGCCTCTTGAAGGTCGCGGGCGTGGACGAGGCGGGCATGGCGCCGCTCGCGGGCCCCGTCGTCGCGGCGGCGGCCATCCTGCCCAGGGGCTACAAGCTCAAGGGGCTGGACGACTCGAAGAAGATATTGGACCCGGACAAGCGCGAGGCGCTGGCGGAGGCCCTCAAGCGCGACGTGGTGGCGTGGGCGGTGGGCCGGGCGGAGGTGGAGGAGATTGATCAAATCAACATCTACCACGCGGGCCTGCTGGCCATGCGGCGCGCGGTGGAGGGGCTGGGGCTGACGCCGGACTACGTGCTGGTGGACGCGCGCACGATTCCCCAGTGCCCCGCTCCGCAGCGGGGGATCATCAAGGGGGACTCGCTGTCGTTGAGCATCGCGGCGGCGTCCGTGCTGGCGAAGACGACGCGCGACCGGCTGATGGCGGAGCTGGACGCGCAGTACCCCGGCTACGGGCTGGCGGCGCACAAGGGCTACCCCACCGCGCAGCACGTGCAGGCCATCCAGGCCAGGGGCGTGCTGCCCATCCACCGCCGGAGCTTCGGCCCGGTGCGCGAGGCGCTCGGACTGGCGCAGCCCTCCGGGCCCGTCCCGATGCAGTCGGAGCTGTTCGCCGCTACTCCTGTCCCGATGGCGAAGCGATGAGCGCGGACAGGGACATCGACGGGTGGCTGGCGGAGCGGGGCGTCACGCTGATGGACGCGCGTGCGCGGGCCCGGGGCGTGCTGGAGGAGGTGGGGCTCACGCGGCCAGGCAAGGCGCGGATGAGCGAGCCCAAGCTCCTGCGAGCGGCCGAGGTGCTGGCCGAGCGCTTCTTCCAGGTGTGCGCGGATGCGGCCTGCCTCCAGGTGGCGACGGCGAGCGGCCGGGAGCCCTGCGGGTGGAGCCCCGCAGCCACTGCGCGCGGTGCGGCGGTTCCGCCAACCGGCGCGCGGAGGTGGCGTTCCTGGAGATGTGCCACCAGCGCGGCGTGCAGCGCGTGGTGGTGGTGGGCGGCTCGCCCGCGGTGCGTGAGGAGCTGGAGACGAAGCTGGGCGGCCACATCTCCCTGCGCATGGTGGACGGCACGGAGCGCCGCACCGCGGACCGCGCGAAGAGCGACCTGGAGTGGGCGGACCTGGTGCTGGTGTGGGGCGCCACGGAGCTGCACCACAAGGTGTCCAGCCACTACACGCACCTGGCCTCCGCGCATCACCGCAAGGTGGTGCACGTGGTGCGCCGGGGCGTGGCCGCGCTGCTGGATGAGGCGATGATCCACCTGCAGCGCGCGCGCTGAGGGAGCAAGGCAAACACAGACACGCCGGAGTCCTGGGGGACCCCCTCCTCCACAACGACCCGTTCCTCCCGCGGACCCACATTGACAGGCTCCTGTCATCTTGACAGGTTCCTGTCCATGCCATCCCTGACCCGGAAAGCAGAGACCTTCAGCGCCCTGGTGCTGGAGGTGTTCCAACTGAATGGGCTGCTGCTCCAGGCCGGGGATCGGCTGAGCGCCCCGGCGGGATTGACGAGCGCCCGCTGGCAGGTCTTGGGTGTCATTGATCACGGCCCCGCGACGGTGGCGGCGGTGGCGCGCACGATGGGGCTTGCGCGGCAGAGCGTGCAGCAGACGGCGGACGCGCTCGCGGACGACGGGTTCGTGGAGTACGTCGAGAACCCGCATCACCAGCGTGCGAAGTGCGTCTCGCTCACCGCGGCCGGGCGCCGTGCCTTGCGCAAGGTCGAGCTGGCGCACGCCGAGTGGGCGGACCGGATGGGCGCGAGCCTCGCTCCGGCGCTCCTGGCCTCGGCGGTCAAGGGCATCCGTGAAGCGCGCCTGCGACTGGAGAAGGACCTGGCCGTGGAGGAGCGCTCCCATGAAGGGTGACGCGTCCATCCCCCTGCTCCCCTGCGTGGAGCTCGCGCCGACGCTCGAGTTCTACGCCCTGCTGGGGTTCGAGGTGACGTACCAGCAGCGGGCTCCGAACCCCTACGCGGCGACCCGGCGGGGTGGCGCCCAGCTCCACTTCTTCGGCCTGAAGGGGTTGGATCCGCTGAAGGCCTTCAGCAGTTGCCTGATCATCGTGGACGAGGTGGAGGAGCTGCACGCGCGCTTCCTGGCCGCGCTGCGAACGGCCTACGGCCGGATTCCCCTCCGCGGTCTCCCGCGAATGACTCGCATGAAGAAGGGGCAGACGCGCTTCACCGTCGTCGACCCCTCCGGCAACTCCGTCATGTTCATCCGGAGGGACGAGCCGAGCGGCTACGGAGACGACGCGGACGCCCCCACCTCCATCCTCGGCAAGGCCCTCAAGACCGCCCGGCGCCTGCGCGACTTCAAGGGCGATGACGCCGCCGCCGCGAAGGTCCTGGACGTCGCGCTGAAGAAGGACGGCGCCGGGACGACTGTGGAGCGGGCACGGGCACTCGCGGCCCGGGCGGAGCTGGCCGTGGCCCAGGGGGACACTGCTGGCGCCCTGGAGCGGGTGCGGGAGGTCAGCGCCCTTCCCCTCTCGGAGGCAGAGCGCGAAGCGCTCCGATTGGAGCTGGAGGCCTCCGGCTTGAATCTTCCGTCGCCCGTCACGTAGAGGGGAGCCGTGCGGCACCAGTCCCGCACCTCTTCTAAGGGGACACAACGGATGAACAGGAAGCTCGGCACGGCGGTGTTCATGATGGTGGCATGCGCCTTCGGCCCGATGACGGCCGTCGCGCAGGACGACGACGCGGAGGGCTCGGGCAACATCGACATCACCGGCTCTGGCGAGACAGCGACCCACGCGTGCACGCCGGAGAGCACGGTGGAGATCACCGGAGAATCCAACACCGTGACGCTGACCGGCGAGTGCAAGAGCGTCACCGTGAACGGCAGCGGCAACAAGGTGAAGGTGGAGGCCACCCGTGCCATCTCCGTGACGGGGAGCTCCAACTCCGTCACCTACACGCGTGGCCACGGCAAGTCGAAGCCGAAGATCAGCCGCACCGGCATGGACAACAAGATCACGCAGGAGAAGTAGTCGCCGGACCGCGCGAAGAGTGTCCTGGCGTGGGGCACGGCGAAACCGCACCACAAGGTGTCTGGCCATGACACGCACCGGGTCTCTGCCGCAGCAGGCGCGCTGAGTGACTGGCATTGGCGGCGGGTTCGATTCCCGCCGCTACTGAGCATCTCCCGAAAAGGACTCAGCTTTCCGGGAGACTGTAGCAAGCGATGTAGCAAGGCCCCGGGCGGAAGTAGCCCGGTTCCGTAGCGGCGTGCGCCCGAGGCGGTGAACGCCGCCATCTCCACGTTCCTGGATGAGATGAGGGAGACCCGATCCAAGCGGCGTGAGGGATTGCGCAATCCCTCACGGCCATGTCTGGGGTTGAGTCCCAGGCGCGCTCAGCTCTCGGCGGTGGACGCGGACTCGGACACCTGCGGCTCCTCGCAGACGGGCGCCGCGTCGTCGGAGGTCTCCAACTCCTCGCTCACGGAGGCCTGCGGCGCGCTGGGAGCGCGGCAGTAGTCGATGCAGAGTTGCTCGCCGCCGCAGGTGGTGACGACGGCGCCGATGGTGCAGCCGAGGTCGCAGGGCACGCCGCAGCCACAGACGGCTTGGCATTTAGCTGCGGTGGCCGACAGCGGCGCGAGGGCCAGGAGCGAGGCGGAGGCGAGCAGCGACTTGAGCACGGTACGCATGGACAGCTCCCTTTGGTGAACTGCCGCGTCAGCCTCAGGGGATGGTGGTCCGGAGTAAATACGTACTTCCTCGTAACGCGCGCCGGAAGATACCGCTTGTGATTGAAAATGATGGCGGGAGTGGCCAGGGAGGCGGAAGGTCCGCAGCCCGCCTCAATCCACTCGCGGCGTCCGCAGCACGTGCTGGGTAGAGCTCGTGGAGCCCCGGCGCTGGGAGGTGTGCCGAAAGGCCCTCATGTACTGTTGCAGCGGACCCAACCCCATCCACACTTCTGGGCCCCCTTCATCGTCGTGGGCCGGGATGCTACCCTCCGAGGGCTCCCTCCCACCCCCAGCGGGCCCGGAGTCACGGGATTGACCTGTCTTGAACACGAATCATCTCCACCAGGCTGACCGTGGTTTCCGTGCATCGATTTCGACCGTGCTGGCTCTCTCTAGGTCAGGACCCGAAGTGTCAGGGGGGCTGGCCCCCGGAGTTCATTCCAGCCATGCCATTCAAGGAGACAGCGTGCGAAAGAACCTGTTGGGAAGTCTGCTGGCGGTGGGTTTCATGGCCCTGGGCTGCGGCGGCGCGGACCTGGATCCGGCCGGCCTGGAGCCGCGACTGGCGACCCGCGAGGATCAGGTCCCGGCCTGCACGGGAGAGCGGTACCGGACCCTCTATTACAGCGACGCGGCGCAATCGAGCATCGTCGGGTACGAAGGCTGTGAATGCTTCCAATGGGTCCGGTTCGGCGTGCGGAGCAGCTTCAGCGAGTACGTCGAATACGAGAGCTGCTACTGAGTTTCCCCGCCACACCGTACCCTCCGAGCCGATCGAGAATCGTGAGCAGTCGTTTAGGCAAGACGCCCCTCATCCCCGAGCACCTGGCGCCCACCCTGCTGGATTGGATTCGCCAGGGCCCCCGAGCCTGCGGCCTCAAGCGCGCCAACTGGACACACGTCGCCCTGGCCGACTTTCTCCACCAGCAGACGGGCATTCGCGTGCGTGAGACGGCCATGTGCGATTTCTGCCGCCGACATGGCGTCCGATTCTACCGGCGCACCTACCCCTTCCTGCGCGCAGACCTAGCTCGGCGTATAGGCAGGATAGAGGCCATGTGGAGGGTGAGGGCAGGAGCGGAGGGGCCGCGGAGGGCTGTTGATGGGGGCCGCCCGAGCAATGCGCCAAGCGGGTGAAGAAGCCGCGCAGCCCCTTCGGGTACACCCGGCCCTGGCCGCGCTCCCTTCAGGTGCGCGGCAGGGCTTGGCTCTCTTGGCTGTCAGGCCCGCGCATCTCCCAGATGCCCTTGTCTGGGTTCTGCCAGACCTTCATCGCATGCTCGGCGACGTTGAGCAGCGCGCGCTGCGCGACGGGGCGACCTTGCCGGAGTATTTCGCGCCCGCGTAGAGCACCGCGGCCACCTCGCCGAGCACGTCGAGCTGGAACTGGTTGTAGGCCCCGTTGCCGACGCGCACGGGCTTCGCGCCACCGTAGCCGTCGAGCCACTCGAGCTGGGACTCCGTGAGGCGGCGCTCGCCCCGGATTCCGTACATGATCTGCATCTGGGCGGGGTCTCTCTGGAAGGCACAGCCAGTCAATGGTCCCGTCCCGGGCGACCAGTGCCGCCGAGCGCAGGTTTCCGATGAGCGCGTGATCCTCGATCCTGCGGTTCGCCTGGACCCCGGGTTGCGCTGGGATGACAGGCTCCCGGGCCTTCTGGTGTTGCGTGATTCTTTCCGCCACTGCCGTGGCTCCCGTATGCCTCATGATCAACCCTTGACGCTGGCGTCCGGGGCGCGGAGGCGCAACCGCCGCGGCGGAGGGCGAGCGACCGCCTGGCGCGCCGGGAGCGGATCAATGCTCAGTGGCCTTTCATACACATGGCAGGGCCTTCTTCAGGGGGTGCATCGACGGGTTTGGGCAATCACTGCTATTGAGTGAGGCCACGAACACTCGCATCGCTCCAGGGGGAGAGCGCGCCATGTCCCGTGATGTCATTGTCGAGTTCAATGTGCTGCCTCGCTCCACCCGCGAGAAGCTCATCGCCAGTACAAGTGGGCACACCGCGCAGTCTCCGCTCTTTTCCGACAGGGACCGCACTCCCCATAGCGGGTTTGGGTGGTGGCTCGTGGCGGGCTTGCTGGGGCTGGTCCACTTCTGCTCCACCGCCCTCCCTGGGTTCGGAACGCCTGGCGAGCGCGGCGTCCAGGGGGCGGGTTTCATCATTGGCTATACATTCGGCATCAGCCTGATGATCGCGGCCGTCCTCGGCATCGCGTACCACCGCAAGCGCAGCGCGGGTCTGCCCTTCGTGCCAGGGCGGTATCTCTTCCCCCTGGAGTTCGTGGACCTCCGCGAGTCAGAGATGAGCATCCGGTCACTGAACGGGCTCATCGACTTCAAGGGGGTGCACCAGCACGCGAGTGGCATCTATACCCATACCTCCTTCATCTTCACGTTCCAGGGAGGCATCGTCGAAGAGTTCCATGTCCACGACAAGCATGAGGCCGAGCAACGGCTCCAGGCGTTTCAGCGTGTGCGCAAGGAACTCGTCGGAGCGATGGAGCGGCAGGATGCCGATACCCTCCAACGGTTCGACGTCTTCTTCGACGTGCGAATGAAGGGCGGCTTCCAGGCCTTCCAGGACAAGGACGAGGACCCGCCCGACACGGGGCCGCGGGCATTGGACGTGCCGAGCCGGCTGGGGCGGCGGTGGCTGACCGCGCTGACGGTGGGGTTGGTGCTGGGCAGCACCGCTCTGTTGCTGAGGAATCTGGCGAGTGACTCCGCGGCCTTCGAGGCGGCCAGGAAGGACGGGAGTGGGAGGGCCTTCTACCAATACGCGCAGACGGGCTGGCGCCATGTCGACGAGGCAAGGCGGCTCGGCCCGGAGGCGGAGTACACCGGCTGCGAGAGGCAGGACACCGAGGACTGCTGGCTGACCTACCTGCGTCGCTGGGAGGGGGCGCCCCGGTCCAAGGAGGTCCGGCAGGAGCGCCTTCCGCGCGCGGCGCTCGCGGAGTCCAGCAAGACCGTGTCGGCGCTGCGCCACTTCCGCACGCGCTACCCGGCCTCGGTGGTGGACGGGGAAGCCAAAGCCCGCATCCACGCGTTGTTCGTGAAGTCCCTGGACGAGTTCAAGAACCAGGCCTCCACCACCACTGCCGGAATCGTCCCCTTCGTGGAGGGGCTGCTGGCCCATCTGGAGGCGACGGACAATCCGCAGGTCCTCCTGCGCTTCGGCCAGCAGGCCTCTCCCACACTCGCGAAGGCAGACAAGCTCCTGGGCAGGGCCACGCGTGAGCAGGGCCAGGCCATGGCCACGGTGGCCGGTCACTTCGAGCCCCAGTACACCCAGCCTCTGGAGGAGGCCATCACCGAAGCGCTGAACGACGCCTTCGTGCAAATCTTCCCCACGGACCTGCTCGTACTCCAGACAGCCCCTGCCGGGCAGCCCGTGGCCGACACGAACGTGCCGGTGCTGGACATCGTCTATACGATTGGCTGGTCAGGCGATTCCTACAGGTCCCGGCGGACCGGGCGTGTCTTCGTGGGAATCGAGTTCGAGTTCAGCGCGAACATGCGCGTGCCAGACCAGAAGCCGCTGCGCTTCGAGCTGCGAGTCCGTCCGCCCGATCACTTCGAAGTGGAGTCCACGCCCCGATTGTCTGGCACGGAGCCCGCGCCCAGAAAGCTGAGGCTGCTGGACCTGGATGCCGGCGAGCCCAGCGACGGCCGCGTGTACCAGGCGATGGCGCGGCGAGCTTTCGACAAACTGAGCGACAAGCTGCGCCAGGTCTTCTTCCGTCCGAAGAGCAAGGCCCTCCAGGCCAGCACCCTGCCTTAGTGCCGCTCAAGCGCCCCCCGCCCGCGGCAGCACCGGACTCCTCATGCCTGTGACTATCGGTCCCTCCGCGAAGGGCCCGATAGTCCAGGACTCCCTGAGGGCGCGCCCGGGTGCGTGACGGAGCGACGCTGGCTCAGCTCTCGACGGCTCCGGGCTGAGTCTCCGCCGGGTGCTCCTCGCTGCAGACCAGGGCATCCTCCTCCCGCTGGGCCGACGCGGTCGTGACCGGGGGCGTGAGCGCGTCGCTCGCATAACACCAGTAGCCCGCATCGCCACAGGTGGTTGGAGTCAAACCTTCATAGCACTCCTCGACGCAGGCGGTTCGGTTGGGCAGACACAGCTGGTTGCACTGCGGGCTCGGTAGGGCGAAGGCTGCTGTAGGAGCGACGGCGAAGGCGGCGATGACAGCCAGCAAGGACTTCTTCGGCATCTTCATGGGAACTCCTCCCGGAGTGGGAACGATGCCCTTGTGGGGCGGTCGGAGTTTACGCCTTCGCCAGGAATGGTGTGGCCGGAGCGATGCGAACGGTTGCCTTTCTACGTGAGGCGCTCGCAGCCAGCCCCGGGGGCAGCGTCCGTATCCGCGTATAGGCAGGAGAGAGGCCATGTGGAGGGTGAGGGCAGGAGCGGAGGGGCCGCGGAGGGCTGTTGATGGGGGCCAGCCTCGCACCTGCCGTGGGCACTCACCGCGTGGACGAGGCGCTGGCGGAGCTTGATCGTCCGGCCGCGCAGGACGTCCGCGGACAGCCTCCGGCGGACTGGCCGGCGCCGTAGCGCACGAGCCCTCAGCGCCAGGTGGAGTCCAGCCTCGCCGGCGAACTGAGAAGGTCCAGAGCCCGAAGCCCCAGGGTCTACCGCCGCCACTCCGGGGGAACGTTCTTCTCCGCGGCGTAGCGCTCCAGTTCGGCGAGCTGCTGGCTCGCCAGCTTCAGCTCCTCCTCCACCTCTTGCTGGCGCTTCGCCACCGGCTTGCCGGAGGACGCGTCCTTGCGCAGACGCGCGCGCTCCTCCTCGAAGCGGGTGACACGCGCCCGGGCCCTGCCGAAGGCCGAGCGCCACCGCTCCTCCTCCTCTCGAGAGCGAGTCCCCGCCAGCCGCTGCTTGAAGCGCTCCCGCTCCCAGCGCTGGATGCCCGTGGGGTTCCGGCTCCACGTCTCCCGGGCCTCCCGCACGTCCTTGAGCGACACCTCGATGCGCTCCTGGTTCTCACCACTCCCCTGCCCTGACTTCAGCCAGGCGGTGCCGACTTCCGGCAACGAGCAGGTCTCGACGGGCAGCCGCGCCCCGCCAATGTGGATGCCTCGGGTGAGGCCTCGCGAGAGGAACCAGCGCAGCCTCCGCGAGTCCTCCTGCGCCGCCAGGGACTGGCTCAGGGGCCGCCAGTCCTCGAACTCCAGGTCCAGCGTGCACGTCTTGCCCTCCGTCTCCAGTTCCATGCGGCGCTTCACGGCCGTGGGTGGCGAGTCGAACCGCTCGACCACCAGCACGACGAGCCCCAGCCCGTCGACCCGCTGCACCGAGAGGACCACCTGCTGCTCGGTGTCCACCTGGAAGCGCTTCACCTCGCGTTCCTCGTCACGCGCCACGCGCTCGAGCAACTGATTCCAGCGCGCCGTGGACTCGGGCGTGGTGGGCACGGAGACGAGCTTGCTCGCGTAGGCGATGGGCAGCGCCAGCCCCAACCCATCCGCGTTCTCGATTTTCATCGAGACGACGCCCACCACCTCGCCGCGTCCATTCAACAGCGGTCCGCCACTGTTGCCCGGATTCACCGAGGCATTGAATTGCACATAGCCAGTGCCCAGATACTGCCGGCCCACGAAGCCCACCTTCCCCTCGTGCACGGTGAAGTCCAGGCCCTTGGGACTGCCAATGAAGACCAGCGGGTCTCCAGGCTCCAGGCGCGTGACGTCACCCAGTGGCAGTGGCGCCACCTTCGCTCCCACGACACGGACGGTGGCGAGGTCCAAATCCACGTCACTGGCGACCGTCTCGCCGAGCAGCTCCCGCCCGTCCGCGAGCACCGCCGTCATGAGCTTGCCCGGCGGACACACCACGTGCTCGTTGGTCAGCACCAGCTCCGAGTCCACGAAGAAGCCGGAGCCCACCTTGCTCCCACATCGCAGGGTCAACGTGCTCGGGCCGGCGCGGCGTGAAATCTCCGCGGTGGAGAGAGCCGACGGCACGGGAGCAGCCTCGCCCGGAAGGTCTTCACCCGCCGCGAGGGCCATGACATTCGAGCGGGTGCGAGCGAAGCGCGGAGAACGGGCCACCCAGATGCCGCCCAGCAATCCGAACAGGATGCAGAGGGCCACGAGCCCCCTCAAGCTTCGACGAGAGGGCTCCTGGACGGGCACCACCGCCTCCACGGAGGGCCGCAAGTCCGCGCGGGCGCCCTGGGCGCGCAGCACCTCCAGGAGTTTCTCCGCGAAGGCGCGAAAGACGCCACGGGCCAGGGGGGCCCCTGATGTCGCGAGCAGGCTTCGCGCCTCGGAGAACGAGGGCGCGGGTGGGCCCAGCAGCGAGATGGCCCGCGCCAGCGCGAAGCGCGTCCGCTCGTCAGCCACCGCATCCCGCAGCACCACATCGACCCGGAGGCTGGCGCCGCACACACAGCGCGCCACGTTCCCCGCATCCGGCGCACCACACCGGAGGCACCTCAGCTCGACCGATTCCGACATTCCCGCGCTCCCCCTGCGACGACCCGGGCTCCTGGTGCTCGTGCGTCACCCGCGAGGACCCGGGCACCCCTCGACAGCTCCCACCATCATGCCTCCGAACGCTCGTGGAGTCCCAGCCTCCCCCCATCGGCACTCCGCGTGACTCCGGGTCGACCTCGGAGCGCTCCTCGAAGCAGCAGGCCGCCTCCGCGCTGTCGAAGTCCCTAGGCACTGACGTCGCAGGTCACGTCGGAAGTCGCGCCTCGTTTCCTCCTTCAGGTGGATGGACACAAGCGTCTTGAGAATCAACTTCGTCTCGTCGGGCGTCACCTTCGATGGGCATGCGGCAAGCCTATGGCCGGGCAGAGAGCCCGGCCAATTCCTACCAGCTCACGCGGAGGCGCGTGAGGTGCTGGAGCGGGACGGCTAGTCCTCGCCCTCTGCCAGCTTCACGTAGTAGCTGAAGAGGCGCTCCGCGAGGCCAGCCGCGAGCAGCGCGATCCGTTTGGCCGACCCCGAGGCGATCCGCTTGGCCGACCCAGCTACGAACAGCTTGGGTGACCCCGCTGCGATCCACTACCCCGGCCCATGACACTTTTGGGAAATCGCCTCGCAGGAGCTGCGCAAGTACCCGCACCACACGCGCCAGCAGGTGCCCTGCTGGCTGTGCCGCTTCTTCAGCATGGACGTGAAGCGCGCCTCAGTGGAGGCCCCCCTCATGCCCACAGAGGAGCGCGTCGCGCGCTTCGGGCGCCCCGTCCTCACCGAGCAGTTCGACTCCCTACCGCATGAGGACTTCCAGCAGGAGTTCGAATGCCTTTTACGTCGACGAGTCCTACAGCTTTCTCCCCTACGAGCTCATTCTCCCGTACACCACCGACGAGATGCCGCTGGCGCAGGACGCCTCCGACGTGCCCGTGCCCCACGGGCGCCTGGTGGCGGGCTTCGATGTGGGCCGCACCCGAGACCGCTCCGAGCTGACCGTCTTCGAAGAGGTGGAGGGCCGCTTCACCTGCCGCCTGCTGAAGAGCTTCGAGGGCGTCCCCTTCGCGGAACAGGAGGCCCACCTGCGCCGCCTCCTTTCCGTCCTTCCGATGGCGCGTCTTTCTGTCGACCGGAGCGGTATCGGGATGAACCTCGCCGAGAACCTCGCCCGCGACTTCCCCCAGGTGGTGGAGGAGAACTTCACCAACGAGGCCAAGGAGCGCTGGGCCACCGACTTCAAGATTCTCCTCCAGCGCCGCGACGTCACCCTGCCGCGCCAGCGTGAGCTTGTCGGGCAGATTCACTCCATCAAGCGCCGGGTGCTCCCTTCCGGGAAGGTGTCCTTCGACGGAGAGCGCACCAACCGCGGGCACGCGGACAAGTTCTGGGCCGTTGCCTTGGCCTGCCAGCGCGAGCAAGTCCCGGAGCGACGAGGTCCCGGGGAGATCGGCGTGCGGGTGATTGGGTGACCCAGCCCCAATCAGCACCAGAACAATAGAGTCGTTGCACCGCACCCTAGCAGCAGACTGGTCCATTTGCCTTGCACTCCGACCCCACCATCCGCGACCATATGTATTAGGCAAGCCCCAGCAGGAGCGCGAGGAACCGACGACTCAATATCAAAACACTATGAATAATGATTTGGCACCATTCGCTGAGCGTCAGTTCAAGTTCCTCTCGGACCTCTCGGGGCGAGCGTACATCCGACATGTCCGCCGATGGTTACGGACCCTGTCAACCGACCCCAGGATCCGCATGTTGCTTAGCGACATGGAAGCAGAGGCAACCCGACTTGTGCAGCGGTATTGGGAGCATGACACCGCCTGCGTCAAGAGCCTTTGCTCAATTCGAGACGAGTTCATCGCGCGAGAACCGACCTCGGACGACGCCCTGGCAGTCAGGCCACCGCCAGAAAGTGGGGATGCGGAATACAGACGTACATTTGCACACTTCAACGAGGTAGCAGAGGGGAAAGCCCGTCCAGTTGATCCCGTTGACATGGATGACACCTCGCGCACAGGGGAACTACTTCCTATCCTCGTGGGGAAATTTGAGAGCGCTATGTACCCCCCCTGGAGACATCACGGGGACCATTTCTGGCGTCAAACAGAACCAAAGACCTGAACTCACTCCGCTCTACCTGACATTAATGACGGCACACGACCGCCATCGCCATACGCATCGAATGTTTCTGGACGAGAAACTCACCGATCCAGGCATGTTTCTCATCCGCCTAAAACAAACACTCTCAGCGCTAAATCCAGAACCGCAAGAAATCAAAACATCGGACGACCTTGCCGCACGATGGGACGAACATCAGATCAGCCTAGCCAGCAGCCTTGAGGCGCTTCGCGAAAAGCTCTACGCACCCACAGGCGGGTCTGACGTTCCCTCATGGGTGCGCAGCCAACTAGGTGTGAGCATCCCACAGGACGAAGTGGAGCAACTTGTGTCCACGCTTCGCCCTATCACGTCCTCGGTTCATGAAGATCTTATCCGACGCATTGGAACACGACGAACACTCATCGCACTGCTCCATCGGTTCAAAGAGCGATGCGAATGGCATGATCGAGATCGGCTCAGAGAATTAGCGGCTCGCTCAAAACGCCCCGAGGATGCACTTACTGCAGAACTCGCCCGGTGGCTATTTGATCAAGGCCTCTCTCCGATAACCAGACCAATGACAGGAGGACTCCAGCCCGACTTGCTTGATCCAGCAGTACTCTATATCGAAGCAAAACGCTATCGCGACAACAAGAACGCACGTCGACACATCGTACAGGGCACGCATGAGTTATACGATGCCGTGGCCCGACTCAAGGGAACGAAGTACAATGTGACCGAAGCGTTCTACGTTGTCTTCAGAGAGGGAGGCCCTCAGTTCAAGCTCCCCGAGGTTATACCAGGGGACGGCTGGGTAACATTGCCTGTCGTAATCGACATCGCGCCACTGGCTGAATCGGGCAGCCGTCAGAAGAACAAGCCAATTGAACTAAGCGAAGACGAGCTTGGCCCCACCTAAGAAGGCTCGCAAGCGACCAGTCTTCGCAGTGGGCCCGAGCATGCGATGGCCCAAACGGAACGACACAATCAACAGTGGGGGCCGCTCGCGAGTTCCCCTTCCTACAACTGGGACTTCGCTAGCTCGTTGGCGCTAAGCCTGAGACGCTCAATCAGGACTATCCGTTCACGCATTGCGACGATATCGTCGCAAACTGCCTCTTGGTGTTTACGCAACACCGCTGCCGGGATAGCGATGCGTCGACAACCATCGTTCAAGCCTACCGACCAGGACTGAAGCAGCCTCCGGCTCTTTTCAACCTGTGCCAAGTCCGCACCTTTGGGAACAGCGGCAAGCGCCAGATAGGGCGTAAGAGGCACAGCCACGCCTATGCCAGATAAGCCTAGTTCAGGCGAAGGACGGAGCATCGGCGCTGGGAATTGGAAGAAGCCAACCTCAGGGTAGAAAAGCCATCTATCATGAAAGTCACCAAGCCCTAGGGTCATGACACGAGAGTTCGCGTGGCGTTCTCGAGCCATTTGATCAAGGCCCTGCTCCCCATGCGCGAAGAATTTCTCCAGGTGGCCGCCTTGTGGATCACGGAGTTGAAGGATGCGGGCGGTCTGCACCATCGGGAATAGCAGCAAAGCTCTGTACATTCTCCACTGCGAGACCTTATTGGGCACGAGCTTGTTAGTCCGGAGCTTGTGTCGGAACTCAAGCAACGGACTCTCGATGAACCTGTTCAAAGCAGCCTCAGCCGCTGGCGAGTTGAGGCCCTCCTTGGCGAACAGCTTAGACGCCGGTTCTCGGCGTATTCTCCGGTCTGCGAAATCGAAGCACCAGAGGAAGGACCCATCGCGCCATGGTTCCGTTAGAGCATTGGTGACGTAGTGGTCGTTCGGCATGCCGAATCTGGAGGTGGGGTGAGCGGTCACAGACTGCCTGAGCGCCACAATACCCCTCGCATGCCTCTGGAGGACACCCTCACTGCGAAGTGCGGCAGCCAGCTTGGATCAGTGCCCCAGCAGCCCTCGCGCCTTGACCTTCAGCCAAACCTGCCGAAGGAAGGGGTACGTCGAGCAGATGCGGCGCCACGTCCACGCCTCCCTCCTCGTCCACCGTTCCGCGGGGAAGGGCAACATAGTCTGATGGTGGGAGGGGTCCCCGAGGACTCCAGGGGGTATGCGCGACACGACACTCTCGCCAACCTATACTCGGGCCCGCAGGACTATCCACCGGGGGCGCTATGAGCCATGTCGTGAACGTGACCGGAACAATCAAGGCGGGACCGCTAGAACAATCCTCCGGCGGTGACTTCAATGTTCTTGTCCGCCAGACAGAACTGACTGCCGCCATGGAGAAGGATGAGGCCGAGCTTATCGTAACCTTCGCATCAGGCGCGCCCTTCGCCAGCACTGCCGGCCCCACCTTCTACCGCTATTTCGTAGCGGAAGGCATGGAGTTCCAAATCAAAGTGATCGAGCAGGTAAACGGCGCAATCCGGCTCATCGTCACCCCCATCGAAGAGCACAACTCGGCAACGTTTCTCTAAGGGGCTCTTGTCGGCGCCCACATGAACGGATTCGCCAGCCTCAGTGAAGGGCCGATTCACGCGCCGCATGCTTCGCAGCTTCGAAGGAGTGCCCTTCGCGGAGCAGGAGGCCCACCTGCGGCGCCTCCTCTCCGTCCTGCCCGTGGCGCGCCTCGGCGTCGATAGGAGCGGAATCGGCATGAATCTCGCCGAGAACCTGGCCCGCGACTGCCCCCAGGTAGTGGCGGAGAACTTCACCAACGAGGCCAAGGAGCGCTGGGCGACCGACTTCAAGATTCTCCTCCAGCGCCGCGACGTTACCCTGCCACGCGAGCGCGAACTCGTCAGGCAGATTCACTCCATCGAGCGCCGCGTCCTGCCCTCGGGGAAGGTGTTCTTCGACACCGAGCGCACCAACTGCGGGCAAGCGGACAAGTTCTGGGCCGTCGTCCTTGCCTGCCAGCCCGAGCGGGGGCCTGAGCGACAAGGCAGCGAGAGATCGGCGTGCGCGTGATTGGCTGACTTCACATTGGCAACCTATTCATCTCCTTCCGGGCATTCCATCAACCACCCTCTCTTTGTGCTATCCGTCCATGGCCCACATCAAGCTCGTCACTATTCGTCGGTTTAAACGCCTTGAGGAAGTCGAAATCCCCATGACCGAATCCACCGTGCTCATTGGGGCCAACAACTCAGGGAAGAGTAGCGTCCTTCAAGCAGTGCACTTTGCAGTTTCGGTCGCACAAACTTCATTGCTCGTGGGGGGCGTAAGCTGGGCAAGCGACAAGTACCAACTCTCATTTAGTCCCACGCAATTACTTTACTCCCCCGTCGCTGACGTTCTTACGCTTGCATCAGGCGGCACTCTTGTCGAGGACACGACCAAGCGCACTGAGATCATCCTCACAGACGCAAGCGGCGACTCATGCACCGTGGCCTTGCGGCGCGGAAGAAATAGAAACATCTCGATTTCCATTGAGGGTCGCAAACTAGGCGAGCGCCTGCAAGACCTCTCATCGCCATTCAGCGTCTACGCACCAGGACTGGCGGGGGTCCCAAAAGAAGAGCACTACATATCTCCCGGCCTAGTGCGGCGTGCAATTGCGCGAGGGGATGCAAACCTCGTACTTAGAAACGTATTATACCAGCTCTCAAGAACCCCGTCAGAGTGGAATCAATTCCATGAAGACATCCAGACGCTTTTCCCCAACCTCAACATCGACGTAACGTTCAATCAGGAAACAGACGAATACATCCGCGCCAGCGTATCCATCGACAAGGGTCCGTCTCTACCATTGGATGCCGCAGGCACCGCTATTCTCCAGGCCTCTCAAATCCTCTCCTATGCCACACTTTTCAAACCCGAAATTCTCATCCTCGACGAGCCAGACTCTCACCTTCATCCCAACAACCAGCGAGCGCTCTGTTCTCTAATCTTTAGACTCTCACAGGCACGCGGGTTCCAGGCCATAATCAGCACGCACTCAAGGCACGTTCTCGATGCGATGCGCAGTCGAGGGAATCTCGTGTGGCTCAGTCAAGGAGCAGTTGTAAAAGGAGTTGAGCACGAAGAAACCAAGATGCTTCTCGATATTGGCGCCCTGGACTCTATCGACTACTTCGCCAATGGAACAACCAGATGCGTGGTCGCCACGGAAGATGAAGATCAAGATGCGGTAAAGCAGGTCCTGTGGAGTTCTGGATTCGTCGAAGACGAGACCGAGGTGGTGTCCTACTCAGGAGTATCGAAGCTCGACGCAGCCATCGTCCTGGGTTGTTTCCTCAAGGAGAAGGCGCCCAACATCCGTATGGTTGTTCACCGAGATCGCGACTACATCTCAACCGAAGAGGCAACCCGCTTCACGGAATCACTCAAGAAGAACGGGATCGAATCGTTCATAACCGCCGGCAACGACATCGAGTCACAGTACCTCTCAACAGACCACATCACATCCACACACCCAGGCACTCCGCAGAACCGCGTCGTCGAACTCCTTGAGCAAGCCCGCTTAAACACGAAGGACAAATCGCTAAAGTCGATAATCAACATCAGAACTGACCAAGCGATTCGAAAAAGGAACAAGACCGGTTCATCGGTTGACCATGGAGAGATTGCCCTACAGGCTCAACGAGACTACGACGCCAGTCCTTCATCAATGGCGCGCGGAAAGCTCGTCTTAAACGAACTCAAGGCCCTCCTTCAAAAGGAACTCGGCACAAACACCACACTAATCGTCCCATCTCAGCAGCTTCAAACTCCCGACCTCATGACGATTGCGGCAAAAATTTGGCCCCCCAAGCAACCAGCAAGCTCCGGCCCATCAGGGCTCGCCTCACAGAACACAATCACCACCTAACCGCTCAGAACGAGTGGGAATGCCTTAGGGGACATGGGCCTCATGAGCAAGTCAGAGAGAATCAGGGCCGAAGCCGACCGCCGATTCATCGACCACGTCCTGCACTTCACGCGGGTAGAGAACCTGCCAGGCATCGTGAAGGAAGGCATCCTCTCAAGAGCTGAACTGCAAGTGCGCCAACTACGCGCCTATGTCAGCAGCGGCCAGCGATGGGACGGCAATGACAAGGCCGTCTCCGTGTCGATCTCTTGCATCAACTGGCGGATGTTCAAGTTCAAGGAAAAGGGTTTGGAGGAAGCTGGTTGGGTAATCCTCTTGATTGACAGGAGCATTCTTTGGACGCATGGTTGCAATTTTTTTAGCGAGAGCGCTTCAAAAACTTGGATGAAGAAGCAGGCTCGTGGTGGCTGGTTGGGCGAGCCCGCAGCCTTTGAAAGAATGTTTGAGGACCGGACGGACGAAGATGGGAAGTCGGTCCGGGTGAAGCGGGGTGTGCCTGAGTACCAGACTACTGACTCTGGCGCCGAGGTGCAGGTTCTCAAGCCAATCGCCCCTGATCTCATTGTCGGAGCATGGGTGGAGCGGGACGACTTGGTTGAGCGCGTCAGAGCCGACCCGAACCGGTTGCCTCAAGGGGCATGTGAGGTTCGCGTGAGCGACTTCTCTGGGGAATGCCCCTTCGACAATCTACTACTCCGGCCACGCCAAGCACGGTCTGAGATGGCCGAGGTCTATGACGAGTTTTCCGCCGATGAGCATGGTGGTGATGCCTATTTGAGTGACGGCGTGTACGTCAGCTCTGACGGCAGATTGCGTGGAGTCTGAGGTATCCTCTCAGATGCGGCTTGGCGTCTTGCGGAAAAGGGGTTGAGCGCGCAGGTAAAGAGGCCGGTGCAGCTGCCGGCAGCAACGCAGCCAGCGGGCAGGTGGCGGTCCTGCCGGTCTGGGGATTGGTTCAAGGCGAGCGAGTCAGGTGCCCCTTGGGAGCTGAGCTATCCCCTCATTTAAATTTCACCTTGGAGAAACCATGAGCAGCCGACCAAGCGAGCTTAGGGGGTGAATCAGAAATGAGGGGATGCCTCAGCTTTACCCCGGCACAACCATCCACACCAGCTAGCGCCTCAATATTTCATCAAATCCAGCCATGACCCTGCCTCCGTTCAGGGCAAACTTGGGCAACGCATCTCGGACAACCCCGAGCTGCTCACTCTGGTGCTCGACCGCCTTTGGATCGAGAAACTCGGACGCGACCCACCCGTTCATAAGCTGCCGTGCCTCGATGGCACCCGCGCGCCGGTGCCTGATGACACATGGATCGCGGGCTGTCGCTTCATCTACCGCGCCGAGGTCTCGGGCACGGCGCCGGAGCAGACCTTCCGCCTCACCGCGCGCGGGATGAAGGGCCCCGTGGTGGAACGGGTGCTGACGCTGGACTCCCAGTACACCTGGGGCCCCGCCGATCCAGGCTGCGCGCCCTAACGCGGGGTTGGCGCGGCAGGGCGCGAATCGGGCCTTGAACCACCCGAGCAGTCAGGCGCTCCACGGAAGCGCTGTGGGGATGACAGAACATGGAGGCAACCCCATTTCAATCCCAGAAACAGCGGGATATGCCGGAAGGAGTGCTTTACGTTGGCACCCTTCTCGAAGTGGGGGTCATCCATGCGCGGCTCACAGGTCCTCGGTATCGCTCTCGTCTCCAGCATTGCCTTCACTCCGCTCGCGGAGGCGAAGAGCGTCTCCTTCTCTGGCTATCAATGGGAGGTGCGCAGCGGTCAGGGCGGCCCGGGCCCCAATGCCTGGGATGACCGCAACGCCTGGGTCGATACGAACGGCTACCTCCACCTGAAGATTGCCTGGCGCGACGGCCGCTGGACGACGGCGGAGGTCTACATGCCGCAGCAACGGCTGGGGTATGGCACCTACCAGTTCAAGGTGATTGGCCGGCCAGACCTCTTCGACGACAACGTGGTCCTGGGCCTGTTCAACTACACGCGTCCCGACGTGGGCCCGGACGGCACGAATGAAATCGATATCGAGTTCGCGAAGTGGGGCGGCAGTCAGTCGCAGATGGGCAACTGGGCCGTGTACCCCGCGGTGACGGGCGTCCCCTACTCCCATCAGGCCTACGCCATCAGCCTCGGAGGGACCTACTCCACCTACCGCTTCCAGTGGTCCTCGACGCAGGTCTACTTCCAGGCCTTGCATGGCCACCAGGATGGCAACACCAACCAGATGGCCAGCTGGCTGTTCAATCCGCCGGACTACGTCCAGCGCATTCCCCAGAACCCCCTGCCCGTCCACATGAACTTCTGGCTCTTCCAGGGACGCGCGCCCAAGAACGGTCAGGAGGCGGAGATCGTCATCGCGGAGTTCAAGTTCATCCCCGCTCCGTAGACGTCAGGCGCGGGTCAAAGCGAACAGGCCGCACGAGGAGCACGCCGCTTCTGGACGAAGCGGCTCACCGCGGCCTTGAAGCAAGCTGGCGCCGTGAAGAGCAGGAAGTGCGGCCCACCCTTCACGGTGAACAGGTTGACGCCCGCGGCTTCGGGCAGGAGGCGCAGATGGGCCTGGGCGCCAGCGAGGGGCGTCTTCGGGTCCATGTCGCCCTGGAGCACCAGCACCGGCGGAAGCGCGGCGGGAGATTTGCCGAACCACTCGTCGCGCGGATAGGCCAATGACGTCCGGCCGACGAGCTGACCCGGCAGGCTGCTGACGAACAGGAACCGGGCCGCTTCAGCCTCCACCTGGGCCTGGGTGAGGTCTGGCCGGGCGTTGTTCTCGGAGGCGCTGATAACGGCGACCAGCGGGATGGACACCGGGGACTGAGGGAAACGGTCGAACCGGGCGCCCAGTGCCTCCAGGTCCTGCTCAACCTGCTGCAACGGCTTGAGGTCTCCGCTCCGGAGGCCCGAGAGGACGAGGGGAATCCGCGCCCGCAGCTCCGGGCTGTTCAGCAGTGCGCCGAAGAAGAGCTTCGGACGTCCCCCCGGGACGGCCTCGGACAACTTGGGATCGTCGAAGAGCCCCTGCATCGCGGCGACCGCCGAGCCCCCCAGACGCGCCCGGCAGGCCGGGTCCGCGTCGCACTTCGCGAGGACCGCGCGGCCCACCTCTCGACGACGGCCGAGCGATGGCTGAGGTCCCATTGCTCCGTCGTCTCCGGTGGAACGAGGGAGTCGAGCACGATGCCATCGAGGCGCCGCGGCGCGGCGACCGTCATCATGCGCAACACCAGCTGCGTGCCGTAGGAGACCCCATAGAGCCACGTCTTCCGGCCCGTGGAGTAGCGCTCCATCAGCGCGCTCAAGTCGCGGGCGGAGTGCGTGAGGGTGAAGGCGCGAGTGCGCTTGGAATCGGACTCCAGCGCCTCGAAGCAGGTCGCCCACTCGGCGCCTTCGAGCGCGGCGCCCCCGGCACTGTCGACGGCCTCCTCCTTCTGGCAGAGCCGGCTGGAGAAACCCGTCCCGCGATGGTCCGGGACCAGCAGGTCGTATCCCGGGAAGGCGGCCCGCAGGGTCTTCAGCAGCGGGTAGAACGAAGCCCCTGACTCGCCGGGCCCACCCGCCACGAGCCAGACCTGCCCGGCCGAGCGGCCCGGAGCCGGGAACTTGCGCACGAAGAGCTCGATCCGCTCACCGCTCGGGGCCGCGTAGTCCAACGGCGCACTGAAGCGAGCACAGAGGGAACCGGCGAGCGCCGCGTCCGACTTCGCGTCCTGGCAACCGGCGAACCCGTCGGCACGGGGCGCCGTGGACTGCTCGGCCGCGTGCGCGGGACCGACCAGGACGAGTGCACCCCAGAGGGCGACCACGGCTGCGAAGGCGGGGCATTTCATGTTCAGGCTCCGGGAGAGCCCGGGAACTTCCCAGAGCGGACCCAGGATCGCAATTCATTCGGGTCTTGACCGCATTCACCTCAAAACAGGCAGCCGGCGGCGTCAGCGAGCCTGCCTGTCATTGAAGTCCCGTGTTTCACGAATGAAGCCGATAACAGGGATGGACAGACATCTGTCTTGGCCTCCAGCCAACGTCGGGAATTCCGGGACTGGCGCGCGCGGTCCCCCTCCCCTCCCCTGGACAAGGTGTTTCAATTTTCTTATACAGCTACAACCCGCGCAGCCATGCGTCCCGGGCGAGTTGGCGGCGGCGTCCCCCCCGGGCGCCGTTGAAAGGCACATCCATGTTTCATCTGCGACGGCTCTCCCTGTGTCTGGGATTCCTCCTGCTCTCCGGCACCGCGTCCGGCATGCCCCTGGCGGATGGGAAGTTCTTCATCCACGGCTACGGGCACCTGAGCACCGGCAGGACCTGGGAGAACGTCTACCTGGGCGGCAACGAGGAGCTGGGCCTGCATGACGTGGGCAGCACGCTGCTGGTCCGGGCCCTGCCCACGGAGCGCCTCGTCGTCAACACGCAGTTCTCCTTCGAGAAGGCGCCCGGCCAGGACCTGGAGCTGGAGGTGGACTACGCCTTCGCGGAGTACGCCTTCTCCGACAAGTTCCACCTGCGCGTGGGCCGCAACCAGCTCCCCCTGGCGCTGTACTCGGAGATCTACGACGTGGGCACGCTGCGGCCCTTCAACGCCCTGCCGCAGGGGACGTACGGCCCCACGTCGATTGGCGTGGAGAACTACAACGGCCTGGGGCTCACCGGCCGCATCAACCTGCCGGCGGAGTGGATGGTGGAGTACGACGCCTACGGCGGCTTCCTCGACCTGAAGGAGCCCCTCGCCCAGGACTGTGACGAGACGGAGGGCGGGCTGTGCGTCATTGAGTCCCAGCTGGCCGGTGGGCGGCTGGCGCTGTGGGCGCCGCTGGAGGGGCTGCGCTTCACCACGTCCGGGTTCGTGTCCAGGACCCCGACGAAGACGGCGGATGGCAGTCACGACGTGCTGGGCGTGCTGGGCGTGGGCGCCGAGTACCTGGGCGAGTCGCTGTGGCTGCGGGCCGAGTTCTTCAACCTGTTCTCCGAGCAGGCCAAGGCGCGCACGGGCTACGTGGAGGCGGCGTACTTCGTCACCCCGCACTGGCAGGTGGCCGGACGCGTGGAGGGCTCGCGCACCTGGGCGCCCACCGCCGTGCCCCAAGAGCTCATCACCTACCTGCGCCACCGCGAGGTCGCCGTGGGGCTGAACTACTGGTTCGACCCCCACCTCGTCTTCAAGGTGTCGTTCCACAACGTCATCGGCAACCGCTTCGCCATGCCCGAGGCCACCGACGACCTGGCCGCCCTCCTCCACCCGGAGCCCCACACGCGGCTCCTGTCCCTGGGCTCGCAGTTCAGCTTCTAGCCCCGCCCCCCTCTGGAGACGCCATGAGAACGCTTTCCCTGCTCCTGTTGTGTGGGTTCCTGGGGCTCTTCGCCGGACCGGCGTGGGGTTCACCGTCGGCGACCTACAAGGTCGTGGTCCATCCATCCAACCCGGTGACGGAGCTGAGCCGCGCGCGGCTCTCGCAGCTCTTCTTCAAGAAGAGCACCCAGTGGGATTCGGGCGTCACGGCGCTGCCGGTGGACCTGAACGACAGCTCGCCGGTGCGCGCCGCCTTCTGCGACGAGGTGCTCAAGCGCTCGCTGCCCGCCGTCCGGGCCTTCTGGCAGCAGCGCATCTTCTCCGGCCGCGACGTGCCGCCCCCCGAGCTGCCGTCGGAGACCGAGGTCCTCGCCTTCGTGCGCGCGAACCCTGGCGCCGTGGGCTATGTGCCCGCGAGCACCCCCACCCCCGGGTTGAAGGTCCTCACCATCCTGGACTGAGAGAGCGAACCCGGCGCCATGCGATTCCAGCACAAGGTCCTGCTGCTCCCCGTCCTCGCGGCCCTCTTCCTGGTGGCCATCATCGGCCTCTCGGAGCTGCTCGGGCGCAGCACCCGGGGGCACCTGGAGCGCATCGAGAAGGGCTATGTCCCCGCGGTGCTGCTCAGCCGGGACCTGGACGTGCTGATGCAGCAGCTGCAGCGGGGCCTCCAGGACGCGGTGGCGGCGGAGGACCTGGAGCAGCTGGCCGAGTCGGACGCCATCGCGAAGCGCTTCCTCCAGCGGCTCGCCGAGGGGCGCTCCAATCCCGCCATCGACCCGGGGCGCCTGGACGCGCTGGAGGCGCAGCTGCGCGACTACGTGGCCTTCGCCCGCGACACGAGCGCGCGGATGATCAGCAAGGACGCCCAGGCCGCCTCCCGGCTCCCGGAGATGACCGCGCGCTACAACCAGGTGCGGGCCGCGCTGGCGCGCGCCACCGAGGAGGATCAGCGGGAGATGCGGGTCTCGTTCGCCGTCACGCGGGAGGAGCACGACAGCTCCCAGCGGCGCCTGGTCCTCCTGGGGATCATCCTGCTGGGCGTGCTCGCGTCGCTGTCGGTGTGGCTCGTGTCGCAGGTGGCCCAGCCCCTGCTGCGCCTCACGCAGGTCGCCTCGCGCATCGCCACCGAGGGCGACCTCACCCAGGTCATCCACATCCGGTCCGAGGATGAGATTGGCCTGCTGGCGCAGAGCATCAACCACCTGGTGCAGCGCCTGCGCACGATTCCCGTCACCCTCCAGGAGACGCTGACGGAGCTGGCGGGCAGCGTCGAGGGGCTGACGTACATCAGCCGCGAGCAGTCCCAGCAGCTGTCGCGCCAGGCGTCCAGCATCGAGGAGGCGAGCGTGGCGATGCGGGACATCCAGGAGCGGTCGCTGGAGGCCTCGCGGCAGGCCCACACGGTGCTGCAGGTCGCCCAGCGCGCGGAGCAGACCAGCCTGACGGGCCAGGAGCGCCTGCGGCAGAGCGGCGAGGCGCTGGAGCACCTGCGCGCCCAGGTGGGCGAGCTGATGCCGGCCATCGCGCGGCTCACGGAGGGGTCGCGCAAGGCGTCCGCCATCCTGAAGACGGTGAAGGACCTGTCGGATCAATCCAACGTGCTGGCCATCAACGCGGCCATCGAGGCGGCGCGCTCGGGCGAGCATGGGCGCAGCTTCGCGGTGGTGGCCCGGGAGATGCGGTCGCTGTCCCAGCAGTCCCTGCGCGGCGCGCAGAGCATCAGCGGCCTGCTCACGGAGATGAACACCTCCGTGAGCGCCGTCACCGCGTCCGTGGAGAGCAGCCACCAGAAGATGGCGGAGGGCATCAACGAGGCGCTCTCCTCCGGGCAGAGCCTCCAGCAGCTGACGGAGGCCGTGCGGGACAGCAGCAGCGCGGCCCAGGACATCGTGCACTCCTTCACCCAGCAGAACGCGGGCATCGTGCAGATGACGGCGGTGGTGACGGACTTCTCGCGGATGATGAAGGACAGCGTGCAGGCCAACGCGGACGTGGAGTCCGCCATCCAGCGGCTGGAGGTCGCCTTCCAGGGCATCCATGGCGTCGTGAGCGGCTTCCGCGTCTAGGCGCGAACCGGCCCCAGGTGCCGCTCGTGCGGAGCCTGGCCGTGGGCGCCGCCCGGCCGCTGCGTGCTCCGCATCCGGGTTGAAGCTTCCGTCGCCCGTCATGGGGAGGGGACCCGTGCGGCGTCAGGCCCGCACCTCATCACCGGCTCCGTGAAGGCGGCCAGGTCACCCGAGCCCCTGTCGCGGGGAGGCGGCGCACCGGAGCGTGCCGGGCACTTCGGGCGGTAGCCGACACGCGGGACGGACGGGAGGGCACCTCGTCCCGCCAGGGCGGCGTGCGCACCCTGGGCATCACGTCTTCGCGCGTCCATGCGCAAAGAAGGAGCCTCATGCGCTTGCCTGCCGGAGTCCTCTTCTCGCCGCTGGCCCTGGCCGTGGTCCTGGCCTGCAGCGGCCCCGCGGCGGTTCCTGGCGAGGAGGCCGAAGGCGAACCCTCCGCCCTGGAGCTCCAGGAGGCCGGCGCAAGCGAGGACACGGCTTCGACAAGCGCCCCGTACCGGGTGGAGGACAGCGTCCCGGGCCGGCTCAGCGCGGGCCCGGTCGAGCTGACGGACGTGAACGGCACGCTCTTCTTCGCCGCCACCGACGCCGCGCACGGCTCCGAGCTGTGGAAGAGCGACGGCACCCCCGGCGGGACGCGCATCGTGGAGGACATCCGGCCCGGCCCGGCGGGTGCCTCCTTGCGCGGCCTCATGGCCGCGGGGCGGCGCGTCTATTTCACCGCCGACGACGGCACGCATGGCCTGGAGCTGTGGACCAGCAATGGGACGCGCGCGGGCACCCGGCTGGTGCGGGACATCGCCGCCGGAGACGCGTCGTCGTACCCGCACGCGTTGGCCGCGTTGGAGGGAGTCCTCTACTTCACCGCGTATTCGCCGGAGCTGGGTTTCTCCCAGCTGTGGCGGACCGAAGGCGTTCCGGGCACCACCCGCGTGGTGCCCACGGGACTGGCCTTTCCTCCTACCGAGCTCGTGCCGATGGGCGACCAGCTCTACTTCTTCGGTGGCGACAGGTTCCAGCGGCTGGACGGGAGGACGGGAGCCATCGTCACGCTGCTCGACTTCACCGATCGGGTCGACGTCTACACGGTGGGCCCGGTCGTCGCGGAGGGAGTGCTCTATTTCATCATCGGCCAGTCGCCCATCATCGGCGAGACGGGCGAGGACGGCACACTCCAGGAAGGGCCGCGGCTCTTCACCGTCTGGAAGAGCGACGGCACCCCCGAGGGGACGGTGGCTGTCGCGGACATCCATGCGCTGCTCTCGTTCGACGGCCCGAACACGCTCGCCACCGCGGGACGCAGGCTCTTCTTCACCGCCGATGACGGGCGGGTCGGCGCCGAGCTGTGGACCAGTGATGGCACGTGCGAGGGGACGCGGCGGGTGAAGGACCTCCTCCCTGGCCCGGACAGCCCGCACATCCGGTCGCTCACCGCCCTGGGCGGCGCGGTGTACTTCTCCGCGTACACGCCCGACGCGGGCGACGAGCTGTGGCGCAGTGACGGCTCGCCGCGCGGAACCTTCCGGCTGAAGGACGTGATGCCCGGGCCCGCGGGGTCCAGCATCGCGCAGCTCACCGCGCAGGGGGGCCGGCTCTTCTTCACGGCGCGCGAGCAGGGCCGGGGCCACGAGCCGTGGACCAGCGATGGCACCCCCCGAGGGACGGCGCGGATCGCGGACGCGGTGCCGGGCGCCTTCTCGAGCGCGCCGCATGACTTCACGCGCTCGGGCTCACGCGTGTACTTCGCGGCCACCGAGCCGGCGCGGGGCACCGAGCTGTGGGCCCTGAGGCTCGTCAGGAGCGGCGGTGTGGAGCTGGCGGCCGCCGTGGCCGTGTTCCCCGAAACCGGGGAGGGCGCGGCCCTGGAGCGCGAGCAGGGCGACAGGAGCCGAGCCCCCGGCGCGGGGCCTGCCTACCTGGTGCAGGACATCATCCCCGGACCGGATGATCCCGCATCAGCGCGCGCGCGAGCGTGGGCAGCACGCTCTTCTTCACGGCGGATGACCCGAGCTTCGGCGCCGAGCTGTGGGCGACGGGCGGCACGGCGGCAAGCACCCGGCTCGTCGCGGACCTCCGCCCGGGGCCGGACAGCTCCGGGCCCAGGAGCATGACGCCGTTCGGCGGAGCGCTGCTCTTCTTCGCGGACGACGGCATCCACGGCTTCGAGCTCTGGCGGAGCGACGGCACGCCGGGCGGCACGCGGCTGGTGAAGGACATCTACCCGGGGCCGAGGGCAGCCAGTTCTTCGAAGGCCCGTTCGTGCACGACGGCGTGGCGTACTTCGCTGCGGACGATGGGACGACCGGGGTGGAGCTCTGGCGGACGGACGGCACGACGGCCGGGACGCGGAGGGTCAAGGACCTGTGGCCCGGGCCTCTGGGCTCCAGCCCCCAGGCCTTCATCGAGTTGGAGGGGCGCCTGTACTTCATGGCCGTGGAGGAGGCGACCGGCTTCGACCTCTGGCGCACGGACGGCACGGCCGCGGGGACCGTCGCGCTGGACCTCATGCCCGGGCAGGAGAGCCTCCTGTTCTCGGACGCCGTCGCGGTGGGTGGGCTGTTCATCTTCCACCAGTACTCGGAGCTGGGCGACGAGCCGTGGCGCACTGACGCGACGCCGGAGGGCACCTTCCTCCTCGCGGACGTCTACCCCGGGTCGAACAGCTCCTTCCCCACGGACCTGACCGTGGTGGGCCGGCGCGTCTTCTTC
Organism: Corallococcus sp. 4LFB; assembly: GCF_046520365.1. Lineage (NCBI taxonomy): Bacteria > Pseudomonadati > Myxococcota > Myxococcia > Myxococcales > Myxococcaceae > Corallococcus > Corallococcus sp. 4LFB. The sequence continues at coordinate 13,440 of NZ_JBKGHJ010000002.1, read as the reverse complement.
GTCGCGGAGAACCCCGAGGTCGGCCGCGAGCTGTGGGTGACGGACGGCACCCGTGACGGCACCGTGCTGGTGAAGGACATCACTCCCGGCGCGGTGATGGATCCGCCGCAGTACCTGGCGGCCTTCGACGGACGCCTCTTCTTCAGCGCCCAGGACGGGGGGGCCACGGGCCGGGAGCTGTGGGTGAGCAACGGCACGGCGGCGGGCACGCGGCTCTTCAAGGACCTCGCCCCCGGGCCGCCAGCGGGTCGCCTGCGTGGCTCTTCCCCGTGGCCGGCACGCTGCTGTTCTCCGCGGATGACGGCCGCACCGGACCGGAGCTGTGGAGGAGCGATGGCACGCGCCGCGGAACGCGCCAGCTCCAGGAGCTGGCGCCAGGACTGACAGGAGGGGACCCGTACCTCTTCACCGCGACGCGCGAGCACGTCTACTTCTTCCCCGGCGTCTCCCCCACTGGCCGGGAATGGTGGGCCCTGGAACGCGAGGACCTCACCCACTGACAGCGGCTCGGGTGCCTCCAGAGCCGGGACCGGGCTCAGTTCGCGGTCGTGGTGAGGTTCGTGAAACCCCAGCTCGAGCCGCTCCACGCCAGCTGCATCACGTTGTCATTGCCCGCATCGCTGCGCCATCGCTCGGGACCCTCTCTCTTAGCGCATCGGGGGGAGCGCCGCTGACGGGCCCCCCCGGCTGTCCATGTCATCCGGGCCAGCCGCTCAGCGGGACGCGGAGGGCGCCGCGTCCTCGCCGAGCAGCAGCTGGCGGACGATGGGCACGGGCGGGTAGCCGTGGGAGACGACCGCGTCGTGGAAGCGCTGGAGGCTGAAGTCCTTGCCCCACTTCACCTTCGCGTCCTCGCGCAGCTCCATCAGCATCTTCTTGCCCAGCGCGTACACCAGGTACGTCGGATCCGACGTGCCACGGCGCGCCTCGCGCTCCGCGTTGATGCGCGTCATGTAGGCCTCCTTCTCGAAGAGGCTCACGGCCTGGTCGTACGTCATGCCACGCGTGTGCAGGGACAGCCCCGCCACGTAGCGCGCCAGCCGCTGGAGGTAGAGCGCCAGCTGGTTCAGCCGCAGCCGGTCCGCCTGGGGGCCCGCGCCGCCGTAGCCCTCGTCCAGCATCATCTGCTCCGTATAGAGGCCCCAGCCTTCACTGAAGGAGCCGGAGCCCAGCAGCCGGCGCACCTTCGACTGGATGCGGTTGGTCCACAGGAACTGCACGTAGTGGCCCGGGTACGCCTCGTGGATGGAGACGAGGGGCAGCGCGTAGCGGTTGTAGAAGCTCATGTGCTGCTCGGACTGCTCCGCGCTCCACGCCGGGTCCGGCGGCGTCACGTAGTAGTACGCCTCCGTCGCCTTCGTCTCGAACGGGCCGGGCGTGCTCATGCTCGCGAAGGACAGCGCGCGGCTGAACACCGGCGTCTCCGCCACCTTCGCGCGCACCTCGCTGGGCACCGTGATGATGCGGTGGTCGATGAGGAACTGGCGGATGTCTTCCAGCGTCGCCGTCGTGGTGGACACCAGCTCCGCCCCGGCCGGGTGGTCCTTGCCCAGCTCGCGGTAGACGTCCATGGGCGCCTTGCCCGGCGCAATCCGTCCCGCCACCTCGCGGAACTGGTCCTGCGTGCGCTTCATCTCCGCGCGTCCCCAGGCCAGCAGCGAGTCGATGCTGTCGGTGACGCCCTCCTCGTACTGGAGCTTCTGGCGGTACGTCTCCTCACCGATGGCGAAGTCCCCGTTCGAGCGGGGCAGCAGGTCGTCCTTCAGGAAGCGGATGTACCCGTCGATGGCCTCCAGGCAGCGCGCCTGCTCCTTCTTGAAGGCCGCCTGGAGCGCGGCGTCCTGCACGGGCGCGAAGGCCTGCGGCAGCGTCTGCGCGTAGAGCGAGCGCGTGCCCTTCACCTGCTCCAGGGCGATCTCCGTCCACAGCTTCGGCGGGTTCTGGAGGTTCGCCGGCGCCGCCGCGAACACCTCCGGCACCAGGGCCATGCGCTTCACCGCCGAGCGCATCCGCTCCTCCAGCGGCGCGAAGTCCCGGTTGATGAGCTGGTACACGGCGTTGGACGCGAAGCCCAGGTAGGCGTTGGGGTTGCGCTCCCACGGGCGCACCGTCTCCAGGTCCAGGATGCGCGCCCGGAAGTGGTTCATCAGGATGTCGTAGTCGGCCTTGTCCTGGGGAGGCAGCGCGGCCCGGTCCACCGCCCCGGGCAGCGCCGCGAGCCGGTCCTTCAGGAACGCCAGGTGCGACGCCCGCTCCTCGGGCCGGAAGCCGCGCAGCTCGCCGTCATACGTGTGGACACCCGCGGACGTGGCGGACATCGGCGAGCGGCGGAAGTGCTCCTCGAAGTACGCGTCCACGAAGCCGCGCAGCGCTGCCTGGGCGGGGGACGCCGTAGGGGCGGCGGCCCGTGCGGCGTGCGACTCCGCATGGACCAGTGGGCGTGACGAGGTGCAGCCAGGGGACAGCAGCAGCAACGCGGCGAGGACGCTGGGGGTTCGCAGTGCGTTCATGGGGCCTTGGGGGAGGGAGACTCGGGGTTGGCCCCGTCCGGGGCCTGCTTGATGAAGTCGATGAACGCCCGCAGCGGCGCGGGCACCAGACGCCTACCAGGGTAATAGAGGAACGGTCCGGAGAAGCGCAGCCACCAGGGTTCGAGGACGGGCTCCAGCGCGCCGCTCTCCAGATACGGCCGCAGCCAATCCTCGAAGAGGCTCACGATGCCGGTCCCCGCGAGCGCCACGTCGACGGCGAGATCCGCGCCCCCACCCAGGCCCACGATCAACGGCCCCGTCGGGTCGACCCGCACCACCTCGCCGTCGCGCTCGAACTCCCAGGGCGTCATGGCTCCGCTCGAGAAGCGGCCGCGCAGGCAGGCATGCTGGAGCAGCTCCCGGGGATGCTCCGGCCGGCCATGACGCGCCAGATACGCCGGAGCGGCGGCGGTGGCGAAGCGCTGGACGCGCGGCCCGATGGGCACCGCGATCATGTCCTGCTCCAGCCGTTCGTCGTAACGGATGCCGGCGTCACATCCCGCTTCGATCACGTCGACGAAGCTGTCCTCGGAGATGACCTCCACGCGGATGTCGGGATAGGCGGCGAGGAACGGCGGGAGGATGGCGGGGAGGACCAGCCGCGATGCGCTGACCGGCACGTTGAGCCGAAGGGTTCCCGCCGGCTTGCCGCGAAAGCCGTTCACCACGTCGAGCGCGGCCTCCATTTCGCTCAACGCCGGGCCCAGGCGTGCCAGCAATCCCTCCCCGGCCTCGGTGGGGACCACGCTGCGCGTCGTCCGGTTGAGCAGCCTGACTCCCAGTTGCTCCTCCAGACGGCGGACCGCATCACTGAGCGAGGACGCCCCCCGGCCACTGAGGCGCGCGCCATCCCGGAAGCTGCGGGCCCGCGCCACCACCACGAAGGCATTCAAGTCACCCAGGTCGACCTTCACTGTCCGCCGCTCCGCACGACCTGTACGGGCCGTGCCCTGTTATCGCGAGAGCCCACAACGGATATCCCTGCCTCATCCCAAAAAGGAGATGGAGCATGCCCGGTTTCGACCCGTCCAACACCTTCCCCCTCGGTGACCGTCCCGTGAAGCGGCTCGGCTATGGCGCGATGCAGCTCGCCGGCCCCGGCGTCTTCGGTCCGCCCAGGGACCCCGCCGCCGCGCTGGCCGTGCTGCGCGAGGCCGTGGCTCGCGGGGTCGACCACATCGACACCAGCGACTTCTACGGCCCGCACGTCACCAACCGGCTGATCCGCGAGGCGCTCGCGCCCTACCCCAAGGACCTCGTCATCGTCACCAAGATTGGCGCCCGGCGCGGCGAGGACGGGTCCTGGCTCCCGGCCTTCTCGCCGGAGGCGCTGAAGCAGGCCGTGCACGACAACCTGCGCAACCTGGGGCTCGACGTGCTGGACGTGGTCAACCTGCGGATCATGTTCGACACGCACGGCCCCGCGGAGGGCTCCATCGAAGCGCCGCTGACCGTCCTCGCGGAGCTCCAGCGGCAGGGCCTGGTGCGGCACATCGGGCTCAGCAACGTCACCCCCACGCAGGTCGCGGAGGGACGCCGGATGGTCCGCGTGGTCTGCGTGCAGAACCAGTACAACCTGGCGCACCGGAGCGATGACGCGCTCATCGACGCGCTGGCCCGCGACGGCATCCCCTACGTGCCGTTCTTCCCGCTGGGTGGCTTCACCCCGCTGCAATCCTCCAACCTGTCCGCCGTCGCCGAGCGCCTGGGCGCGACGCCCATGCAGGTCGCGCTCGCGTGGCTGCTGCAACGCGCGCCCAACATCCTGCTGATTCCCGGCACGTCCTCCGTCGCGCACCTGCGGGAGAACCTGGCCGCGGGGGACCTCAAGCTGCCGGATGACGCCCTCCGGGAGCTGGAGGCCATGGGCCGCGCCACCGCGCACCCCTGAGGCTTCACGTTGCAGGCACGGGCACACGTCTTCCTACCGCCCGTGCCTCTGCGTCCGGGGAAGACGCCAGCGCTTCCTGCCGCGACGCGCGCCCCGGTCCGCCCGCCAGGCCCCGCGCTCCGAGGCCGCCCCGACCTGGCAGGTGTTCGGAATGCGGCATGCGTTCTGCAAAACCAGAGGACCTCACGTCCACCTGTCCTGCGTGAAGAGGTCCCATGTCCGCCAACTACAAGAAGTTCTTCGCCGGCTCCCGCAACGTCCCGAAGGGCATCTCCCTGGGCTATCCCGTTCCCGGGCCGCAGGAGGCCAGCGCGGATCAGATCGCCGGACAGGCGTTCTTCGCCACGCCGAACGAGTGGAGCGACATCCAGTCCTCCGCGTATGACTTCATCGTGATTGGCACCGGGCCCACCGGTGTGGCCTTCATCGAGCAGACGCTGAAGCACAACCCGAATGCGCGCATCCTGGTGCTGGAGCGGGGCGGCTTCTGGCTGCCCACGCACTACCAGATGCTGCCGCTCGCCTTCCAGGCCGCGACCGGCTCGCCGCCCACCACCTATCCATGGACGCGCACGACGCGGATGGCGACGTCGGAGCTGGAGTTCTTCCAGGCCGGCTACATCCCCGTGCTGGGCGGCCGATCCACCTACTGGAGCGCGTGGTGCCCGGCGCCGGCCCGGACCTCATGCGTGACTGGCCGCGGGAGCTGATCGACGTCACGCTCCAGCCGGGCTTCTGGGACCGCGCCCGGGCCTTCCTGCACGTCACGTCGATGGACAGGATCCACGATGGCGTCTACGGCAACCTCCAGCGCCAGCTCGACGTGAACCTCCGCGAGAACTTCAAGCACGCCGTGCCCTCGGCGGGGAACGCGTTCCCGGCGCCCATCGCCGTGGGCCACACTCCGTGGAAGGGGGTCAAGTTCTACAAGTACTCCACCGTCGGCACGCTGCTGGACCTGCAGCAATCCCAGAAGGCGCTGGCGGCCCAGGGCAAGGGACAGCCCCTGACCATCGTGGACCACTGCGTCGTCGACCGCCTGGTGCATGACGGCCATGGGACGGTGACGGCCCTGGAAACCAGCCGCGGCCCGCTGGCGGTGAGCTCGGCGAAGGTCGTCCTGGCGATGGGCACCATTCCGCCCGCGACGCTGCTGATGAACTCCTTCAAGGAGGCCCTGCCGAACATTGGCAAGCGCTACACCGGGCACTTCATGTCTCACATCACGGCGCGCGTGAAGCGCTCCGCGTTCAAGGACCTGTCCTCGCTGGAGATTGGCGCCACCTACCTGGACGGCAAGGCGCCCAATGGCTTGCAGTACCACGTGCAGGCCAGCGCCTTCGCCGCCGCGAACCCGGAGGCCGACGAGAGCACCATCGCCCACGAGGCGCCGGACGCGGCGGCGGTCGCGTCGATGGCGCAGCTGAAGGGCTCCGAGGATTACGTCGTGTTCGTCTGCGCGACCCTGGGCGAGGTGAGCGAGAAGAACCCCGAGAACTGGATCCGCATGAACGGCGGCACCGACCCCACCACCAACATCACCCTGCAGCTCCAGCCCGGGGTGCAGGACCACCACCTGTGGGACGTGCTCGACGAGGCGACGTATCAGACCATCGACGTGCTGGCGGGGCGCGCGGGGTGCTCGGGCTCGGCGCCGGAGGTTGAGTATTGGGTCGACGACGCGAGCGGCAACGGAGGCGTCTGGCAGTCGGAGCGGCCGGGCAAGCAGAGCATCCGCCTGAACATCATCGTGCACGAGGCCTCGCCGCTGTGGATTGGGACGGACCCGGCGACCTCCGTGGTCGGCCTGGATTACCGCCCGCACGGCGTGCGCAACGTCTACGTGACGGGCGGGGCGCTCTTCCCGACCTCCGGCTCGTGGAACCCCACGCTGACCATGTGCGGCCTGGCGCAGGACCTGGCGGACCGGCTCCGCGGCTGAGCCGTGAGGCGCCTGACGCCAGCCCGCTACTCCCGGAAGAAGGACGCCTGCTGGAAGCGCAGCCCCGCGAGGATCTGCTCGACCCGCGCGTCGGAGAGCGCCCCGATGCGCTCGCCGAGCCGGGCCTTCTCCACCGAGGACACCTGGGACACGACCACGACGCTCCGCTTCGCGAGGTCGCCCTCCCCCTCGTCGAGCAGCACGTTGCCGGGCTCGCCCGCCTTCTTCAGATTGGAGGTCAGCGCGCAGACGATGACGGTGTGGACGCGGGAGCGGTTGAAGACGTCTTCCTGGAGGACGACGTAGGGGTGGGCGATGGCCGGGACGGAGCCGCGCGCCTCGTCCGGCTCGCACCAGAACAGGTCGCCTCGGCGAATCGTCTTCGGGCCCGTGCTCATGCGGCGGGTTGTCCCACGCGGTGTCGACCGGGGGCAATCCTTCCCAGGCTCGCGCGTTGGTTGTAGGCAGGGGACGCATCCGAGCCTGCGAGGAGAATCACCATGCGGTCCGTGTTCCGGGATGGCGAAGGGCACCTGCGCAACGGCTGGAAGGCCCTGGGCTTCCTCGTGGTGACCGCCGTGCTGATGGGCCTCATGATGTGGCTCCAGTCGCTGCTGCCCCTCGCGGTGAAGCAGGTCGTGCAGCCGCCCTTCGTCGCCTTCCTGGCGGTGCTGCTCGTGAGCCTCGACTTCCTGTATCTCGAGCGCCAGCCCCTGACGTCGCTCGGCACGTCGTTGGACCGGCGCGCGGGGCGCGACCTCGGCGCGGGCGTCCTGGGTGGCATGGTCCTGGTGGGGCTCGTGGCCGTCTGCGGCTGGGCGGCCGGGGGCTACCACCTGGAGCGCGCCGGAAATCCCCAGGTGGCCGCGGTCGTGAAGGCGGCCTGGCTGATGCTGGGCGTGGCCCTCTTCGAGGAGACGCTGTTCCACGGCTACCTCTTCCAGCGCGTCATCCGGGGCCTGGGCACCTTCTGGGCGCAGGTCGTCCTCTCCCTCGTCTTCTGCCTCGCCCACCCCTTCAACACCCAGATGGACGTCCCCACGCGCATCGTGGCGATGCTCACCACCTTCCTCGCGGGCTGGATGCTGGGCCTGTGCTACCTGCGCACGCGGCACCTGGCGTTGCCGGTGGGCGTGCACATGGGCTGGAACTGGTTGCTGGGCGTGATGGGCTTCGGCGTGAGCGGCAATGAATCCCACGGCTGGTGGACGCCTGTCTTCCACGGCCGCCCGGAGTGGGTCTCGGGCGGCGCCTATGGCCTGGAGGCGTCCATCTTCAGCGCCGTCGTCCTGGCGCTGGCCATCATGGGCCTGACGCGCTGGAAGGGTTCAGCCGCGCGGGACGGCCACCTTCAGCCGGAGGGCCCTTCCCTGGCCAGCAACGCATAGGCGAACGGAGCGCGTCGCGAAAGGCTACTCGCGCGACGGCAGCGGCGGTCCCGGGCGCGGCGTGTACCCGTTGGCGCTCACGGAGCGCGCCGCTTCGCGCCGTCCTCCGGGACTCCGGCATGCGCGGCAGGCCGGTGAGGAGGGGCGGCGCCTCCGTGGGAGCGCCCGCGACGAGGCCCTCGCGCAGCCGCACGAGGTGCGCCTGGTGCACCGCCCCCAGCGAGTCCACACCCGACACAGTGCGTCCCATTTGTTGGTACAGGACATCGCACTCGCGCTCCGGGGTGATGCGGACCCGCGCGTCCGTGCGCGACGCTGCCTCCAGCGCACGTCGAACAACCGGAGGTGCTGCATGCCCAGCGTCATCGTGGTGGGAGGGGGTGTCGCGGGTCTGACGGCCGCGCACGAGCTGGCGGAGCGCGGCTTCGAGGTCCACGTCCACGACGTGCGGACGACCTGGGGTGGCAAGGCCCGCTCGCAGCCGGTGCCCGGCACCGGGACGCAGGGGCGGCGCGACCTGCCAGGCGAGCACGGCTTCCGCTTCTACCCGCGCTTCTATCGCCACGTCATCGACCAGATGCAGCGCACGCCCGCGGTGGCTGGCGTGGCCACCCCCACCGTCGACCAGCACCTCCGGGCCACCACGGAGAGCGCCGTCGCGCTGGTGGACGAGGACACGTGGTATCGCTTCTCCCGCCGCAAGCTGGACAAGCCCTACGACGTCCTGGAGGCGCTGGAGCTGTTCTTCCAGAAGCTGGATATCGACACGGCCGACAGCAGCCTGCACAGCCTCAAGATCCTCCAATTCCTCTCATCCAGTGACGCTCGCCGGTTCGGGCAGTATGAACAGCTCTCCTGGTGGGACTACTGCCAGGGGGATTTCTACTCGCCGAAGCTCCAGCGGCTGCTGCGGGCCGTCCCCCGCACGATGGTCGCCATGGATCCGAAGCGGGGCTCCGCGCGGACCATTGGCACCATCTCCATGCAGCTCATCCTCGACTTCGCGCAGAGCGGGGTGAACAACGACCGGACGATGGGCGGCCCCACCAGCCAGATGTGGCTCGACCCGTGGGTCGCGCGGCTGCGCGCCCTGGGCGTGCAGCTCCACGCGGGCGTGCGCTGCACCGGGTTCGACGTCGCGAGCGGGCGCATCTCCGGTGTCCGCTTCGCCAACGGCGAGTTCCGCGCCGCGGACCACTACGTGCTCGCGGTGCCCCTGGAGGCGGCGCATGCGCTCATCACGCCGGAGCTGGCCGCGTTGGACCCGGCCCTGGCGCGGCTGCGCGCGGCGGCCGTGGAGCCGCTGGTGTCGTGGATGGTGGGGCTCCAGTTCTTCCTCTACGAGGACGTGCCGCTGGTCCGGGGCCACACCTTCTATCCGGACTCGCCGTGGGCGCTGACGTCCATCTCGCAGCCGCAGTTCTGGCGGGAGCTGGGGCTGTTCCGGCGCCAGTTCGGGGATGGGCAGGTGGGCGGGCTGCTGTCCATTGACATCTCGGATTGGAACACGCCCGGCACGTTCGTCCCGAAGCGCGCGAAGGATTGCACGCCGGAGGAGATCAAGACGGAGGTCTGGGGACAGCTCAAGGCGGCGCTCAACGGCCGGGGCGCGGAGGAGCAGGTGCTGACCGACGAGCTGTTGCACTCCTTCCACCTGGACGCGGACCTGGACTACGCCAGCGGGCTGCCGCCGCGCAACACGTCCGGCCTGCTGGTCCACCCGCCGCGCTCCTGGGAGGTGCGCCCGGAGGCCGCGAGCGCCATTCCCAATCTCTGCCTCGCGGGGGACTACGTCCGCACGCACACGGACCTGGCCTCCATGGAGGGCGCGTGCGAGGCGGGCCGCCGCGCCGCCAATGCCATCCTCGACCGGACGCACTCCCAGGCCCGCCGCGCGGACATCTGGCCGCTGGAGGAGCCGGCGTGGCTGGAGCCGTGGAAGCGCCTGGACGCGGCGCTGTACCAGCGCGGACGGCCGCACCTGTTCGAGCTGATGGGCCTGCGCACCGCGCTCCAGGCCTCGGACGTGCTGCGCCGGTTCGCGGCCGTCACGGGCCTCACCGACGTCGACGACTGGCTGGACCAATTCCGCGTCAGCGACATGGTGGACACGCTGCTGGCGCGGCTGGGCATCCGCTGAGCGCCGTGCCGGCGCGCGGGCTATTGAAGGGACGGCTGCGCGGGTTCCTCCTGCGTGCCGGCCTGGGCCTGGGCGTACTCCTCCGCGCCGGTGAAGTCGACGACGCGGCAGGGCTCATCGCCCACGACCCAGGCGTCATGCCCTGACGGGATGAAGGCGACGTCACCCGGCTCCAGGTCCAGCTCCTGGCCGTCGCGCATCTGGATGTGCATCCGGCCGGACAGCACGCTGAGGGTGTGCGCCACCTCGCAGCTCTCCGTGCCCGCGAGGGGCTTCACGTCGTTCGACCATTGCCAGCCGGGTTCGAAGTAGCCCCGGCCGACGGTGAGCGCTCCCAGGTTCAGGACGGTGGCCTCTCCGTGCGCGGCGAAAGGCCGGCGCTCGTCCGCCTCGTTGGCCTTCTTGATGATGGCGCGTGCCATGGTGCAATCCCTCCAGTGAATGGGTCCCAAGGGGAAAGCTGGGGGCCGCGCGCGCTGGAGGAAAGGGTTCGGGCCCGGACACGGCGGTGGACCGGAGCACGGGGTTTGGCGCCCGCTCCCACCTCCGTACCTTCGTGCCGCAGCAGCCGACCCGTGTCCCAAGGGAGTTGAGCCATGCGCCTTCCGTCGCGCCTTGCCCTGTGGGCATGTCTGGTCATCGCGCAGGGGTGTCGCACGCACGCCGAGCCGCCTCCCGCGCCGCCGCCCACGCCGCCCACCGCCACCGCCCGGCCGCTGCACCTGGCGAAGCCGGACGCCATCGAGTTCGAGTTCGGACGGCCCCAGGCCACCGCCTGCAACTGCTTCAGCGCGGACGCCACCGCGAAGGAGGGCGGCGCGTGCGCCACGCCCCGCTTCGGCGCGTACCTGCTCGCGCTGACGTGGGCGCCCACCTTCTGCCGGACCCATCCGGACAAGGAGGAGTGCGAGCACCTGGAGGGCACCTTCGGCGCGACGCACCTCACGCTCCACGGGCTGTGGCCCCAGTTCACCGACGCGGAGGCGCAGGAGCAGCACTGCACCTACCCGGCGTACTGCGGCGGGCTCTGCGAATGCCAGGGCGCCAACGCGCCTTCACGGTGCTTCCCCGACCCCGCCACGATTCCGCCCGCCATGAGCACCTACGGCCCGGGCTTCATCACGGACAACTTCTTCCTCGCGAACCACGAGTGGCCCAAGCACGGCAGCTGCACGGGGATGGATGCCCGGTCCTACTTCCAGAGCAACATCGACGCGCTGCTGTCCTTGCCGGGCGACCAGGGGACGCCGGCCGCGCTCACGGACAACGTCGGTGGCGGCGTGGCGCTGGAGGACCTGCGCGCGTCGTTCGGCCAGGGTGACAGCGTCGCCTTCAGCTGCGACCCGAACTGCAACCTCACCGAAGTGGGCGTCTGCTTCTCGGTGGATGAGCAGCGGCGCCCCGCGGCGCGCATGACGTGTCCGAAGAACGTGACCCGCGGCGCCACCAACAGCTGCGTGGGCAATGGCTCGCAGCCCCGCTGCCCCACCGTGAAGATTCAAGCCGCGAAGCCCTTCGACGGCGGCGGGGGCGGAGGCGGACCGTCCTCCACCTGTGGACAGCCGGGCCAGGGCCCCGCGTGCACGAATGATCAGCTCTGCCAGGGCCAGGGCTGGGTCCGCTGCGCGCGCTCCGGGTGCTGCACCACCGTGCCCAAGCGCTAGGGCCGGCCCGGTCTCAGGCCACGGCCTGGAGGTCGGCGTCGCGCGGCACCTTCGCGGCGGCCACGCGCACGACCTCCGGATCCGCGCCCTCCTTGTGGGCGTTCTCGCTCAGGTGCCGGCGCCAGGCGCGCGCGCCGGGCAGGCCCTGGAAGAGGCCCAGCATGTGCCGGGTGATGGCGCCCAGCGGCGCCCCCTGGCTCAGCTGCGTCTCGATGTACGGCAGCATCGCGTCCACCACCTCGTGCCGCGTGAGGGGCGCCTGCGTGCTCCCGAAGAAGCGCCGGTCCGCGTCCGCCAGGAGGTACGGGGACTCGTAGGGCGCGCGGCCCATCATCACGCCGTCCACGCGGCCCAGGTGCTCCGCCGCCGCGTCCAGCGTCTTGATGCCGCCGTTGAGGGTGATGTCCAGGTGCGGGTACTCGGCCTTGAGCCGGTGCACCAGCTCGTAGCGCAGGGGCGGCACGTCCCGGTTCTCCTTGGGGGACAGCCCCTGCAGCCACGCCTTGCGCGCGTGCACGATGAAGCGCGTGCAGCCCGCGGCGGAGACGCGCCGCACGAAGTCCTCCAGCGTGGGCCACTCCTCCAGGTCGTCGATGGCGATGCGCGACTTCACCGTCACGGGGATGCGCACCGCTTCGCGCATGGCGGCGACGCCGCGCGCCACCAGGTCCGGCTCCGCCATCAGGCACGCGCCGAAGCGGCCGGACTGCACGCGGTCGCTGGGGCAGCCCACGTTGAGGTTGATCTCGTCGTAGCCCCACTCCTCGCCGATGCGCGCGGAGGCGGCCAGGTCCGCGGGCTCCGAGCCGCCCAGCTGGAGGGCCACCGGGTGCTCCGCGGGCGTGAAGCCCAGCAGGCGGTCGCGCTTGCCATGGAGCACCGCGCCCGTGGTCACCATCTCCGTGTAGAGCAGCGTGTGGCGGGAGATGAGCCGGAAGAAGTACCGGCAGTGCCGGTCCGTCCAGTCCATCATCGGCGCGACACACAGCGGCATGGGGTAGGCCAGGGCAGTCATCGCCCTACCCATATCCGGACTCCCGCCGTCCGCCCAGGGTCTCCCGAGGCCCCCTCCGGAAGCAGGCGGGCGACCGGGCCACGCGGGCCCTGCGCTCAGGCCGGAGCGCCGAGCACCACGCCCTGCTCCGCGAGCCACGCGTCCACCAGCCGCTGGCCGGCGTCCGTCAGCGTGAAGCCCAGCCCGGCCCACTGCTGGCCGTTGAGCATCACCACCTGCCCCAGCGCGCGGGCGAAGGCCACCTCCGGCGCGGCCTGCTTGAGCAGCGCGCCCGCGTAGTGGTGCAGGAACAGGTCGAAGTTCTTCGCGAAGTCCGGGTGCCCGGGCAGCGAGTCGCTGCGCGTGTCCGCCGTCACGTCATACGTCTGGATGAACGCGCCGAAGCCCAGCACCTCCACCAGGAACGCCTGCATCCGCGCCTGCCCCCGCACCCGGCCCGGCAGCCACCGCTCCGGCCCCGCCGACGTCTGGAACGTCCACAGCCCGCGCTGACGCGTGGCGGCGAACGGCAGCCCCCCACCCTGCCGCTCGAGCCGGGCCACGCGGCGGTGCACCCGCGAGGGGGCCGCCTCCGAACGCGCGGGGAAGTAGACGATGACCGCCGGGGCCGAGCGGGCGCAGTTCATGGGGGACACGACTCCAGAGGGGGAACACCTGCACCGGAATTATCCGGCGTCAGCGCCCTGGAGTTGCTTCCCGGCCAACGCTTTTCAGGGGCCGCCCGGCGCGGACCCGGCGAGCGCCTCCACGGCCTCGGGGAGCATGCCGCGCTCGAGGGCGTCCTGGAGGGTGTCCAGCTGGGCGGACACCACGGCGCGCGACACCTTCGCGCCCGCGCCGTCGCGCACCAGCAGCTCCAGCGTGGCCTG
>NZ_JBKGHJ010000029.1:0-34795 GCF_046520365.1 Corallococcus sp. 4LFB | reverse complement strand
GCCGCGCCATGGCGGGGCTGCTGCGCTACACGCACCACAGCTTCCGGCGCGCTGCACGCGATGAGCGCGGGCGCGCAGGCCGTGTGCGGCAAGGCGCTCGGGCTGTCACCGCGCGCGGTGGAGGAGCTGGTCGGACTGTCGGACCACATCGGCGAGGACCTGGAGCTGGCGAAGCGGCTGCACGCGCGCGGCCTGGACGTGGCGCTGAGCCCCGCGCCCGCGTGGGTGCCCGTGGCCAACGGGACGTCCTGGCGCGTGTCCCTGGAGCGCTTCACGCGCTGGATGCAGGTGCTGGCGAGCCACCGGCCCGGCCTGTACCCCACCGTGCCGCTGCTCTTCACGCCCACCGTGCCGCTGGTGCTCCTGGCCGTGTGGCTCCACGAGCCCGCCGTGTGGCTCGCGGTGGCGGCCCTCGTCGCCGTGCGCACGCTCTTGTCGCTGCGCCTCGCCGCGCTGAGCCGCGTGCCCTCGGAGGCGGACTCGGGCCACGCCCTGACGGACTGGGTCCAGGGGGAGCTGCTGCTGCTCGCGGCCTTCGCGGCCTCGCTGACGCGGCAGGGACGGGTGACCTGGCGCGGCCACACCTACGCGCTGGAAGCGGGGGGACGCATGAGCCGGGTGGCGCCGCGGTGGAGTGGAGGCCCGGGATGACCTACGCGCGCTTCCTGGGCATCTTCGTCGTGCTGCCCATCCTGTTCCTGCTCGTGCGCTACCGCCGCACGCTGTCGTGGCGGGGCCTGGCGCCCCTGGGCTTGCTGCTCGTCGTCGTCTACGCGGCCACGTCGCCCTGGGACAACCTGGCCGTGAAGTGGGGCCTGTGGGGCTTCGACCCGGAGCGCATCTGGGGCGTGAAGCTGGGCTACCTGCCGCTGGAGGAGTACCTCTTCTTCGGCCTCCAGACGCTGCTCGTGGGCCTGTGGGCGCGCGACCGGCTGGAGCGCGTGCTGGCGAAGAAACCCCAGCCCGTGCCGCCAGCGCGGGAGCCCGTCCGCGCGGAGCGGACCCTGGGACCCCGCGAGGTGTCGCCATGATGGAGACGCGCTGGGCGTACCTCATCCACCTGCTGGCGTGGACGCTGCCGGTGATCGCCATCCAGCTGGCGCTGCTCGTGAACCACTACAAGGCCCGCGCGGGGGAGGTCTTGCGCGCGGTGCTGCCCCCGGCGCTGGTCGTGGGCGTGTACCTGTCCATCGCGGACCACCTGGCCATCTCCACCGGCATCTGGAACTTCGGGGAGGGACGCCACGTGGGCGTGTACGTGGGCGCCGTGCCGCTGGAGGAGATCCTCTTCTTCCTCATCACCAGCATCCTGGTGTCGCTGGGACTCGCGCTGTTCACGGCGCTCCTGCGGCTCAAGGAGGCGCGGGCGTCTTGATCCGCGCGGCCAAGGGTGGGCCCTTCGGGTGGGCGGTGGACCGGTACATCGGGTGGAAGGTCCGCTCGACGTTCCGCGGCCTGTGGGTGCGCGGCGAGCTGCCCTCCGACGGCGTGGGCCGGCTCGTCTACCTGAACCACAGCAACTGGTGGGACGGCTTCGTGCTGCACCAGCTCTGCCAGGTGGCGGGCTGGGACGGCTACTGCCTCATGGACGAGGAGAACCTGCGCCGCTACCCCTTCCACACGAAGATGGGCGCGTTCAGCATCCGCAAGCAGGACGCGATGTCGTCCTTGTCCTCGCTGCGGTACGCGAAGGAGCTCTTGCGCAAGCCGCACGCGGCCGTGTGTGTCTTTCCGGAAGGGGAGCACCGGCCCTTCGGCGTCCACCCGCTCCAGCTGGAGCGCGGCGTGGAGCTGCTGGCCCGGGCGGCGAAGGCGGAGTGCGTGCCCATCGCCATCCGCTACGCCTTCTTCGAACACGAGCGGCCGGACGTGTTGCTGGAGGTCGGCACGCCGCACGAGGCCGGGCCGCTCGCGCGCTTCCAGAGCGGCCTGGAGTCGGTGGTGCGGCGGGTGTCCGAGGCGACGGGCCTGGAGGGCTTCACGCGAAAGCTGGCGGGGGCGCGCGGCGTGGCGGAGCGCTGGGACCGCGCGCGGGGGCTGGGCCCATGAGCCTGCGCATCCGCACCATCGCCCGGCTCACCGGCATCCGTGAGGCCACGCTGCGCGCCTGGGAGCGCCGCTACGGCTTCCCGCGCCCGGAGCGCAGCGAGAACAACTACCGCGTCTATTCACGCGACGAGGTGGAGGCCGTCCGCCGGGTGGCGAAGCTGATGGAGGAGGGCCTCTCGGTGAGCGAGGCCATCGCCCAGGTGCGCGACGAACCCGCGCGGTCCGTCCCGCCGGAGCCGCGGCGGCTGGAGCGCTTCTGGACGGCGGTGATGATGCTGGACGCGGAGGGAGCGGACGCGGTCCTGTCCGAGGCCCAGGCGGGGCTGGACGCCACCACCTACTGCGACACCGTCCTCATCCCGCTGCTGCGGGAGATGGCCTCCCGCCTGGACGTGGCGCGCGAGCACATGGCGTCCGCGCTGGTGCGGCAGCGGCTGCGCATGCTGCTGGCGGGGATGGAGCGCGTGGGCGAGGGGCCCCGGGGGCTGCTCGCCTGTCCGGCGAAGGACCACCACGAGGGGGGGCTCCTGGCGCTGGGCGTGCACCTCAAGGCGCGGGGCTGGCGGGTGACGCTGCTGGGCGCGGACACGCCCGCGGAGGCGCTTGAGGGCGCGTGCAGGCAGTTGCGCCCGGACGTGGTGGCGCTGTCGTTCATCCGCCGGCGGGACGCGGAGGACTTCGTCACCGTGTTGTCCGAGGTGATGCATGCGTGCGCGCCCGTGCCGGTGGTGGTAGGCGGACCCGGAGCGCGCGAGCACCTGAAGACGTTGTTCACGCTGGGCGCGCAGTACGCGGAGTCCGCGGAGGAACTCATCGCCGTCTGGCAACAGGCGCGAAACGCGCAGAACCGACCGTGAAGCACGCACACCATGGCTGAGCGCACCTATCGCATTCACATCGCCGCGGAGCTGTCGGGGGTCCGCGTGGAGCTCATCCGCGCCTGGGAGCGCCGCTACGGGGTGCTGGTGCCCGAGCGCACGCCCGCGGGCTACCGCGTCTACACCGACCGCGACGTGGCCCTGCTCAAGCGGCTCAAGGCGCTGACGGACGAGGGCGTGGCCATCAGCGAGGCGGCGAAGCTCCTGCCCGAGCTGCGCGCGGAGCTGGACCTGGTGGCGCGCCCCCCGCCCCTTGAGAGCCACGAGGAGCGGCTGGGGGCGCAGCCGGAGTCGTGGCGCGCGGCGGTGATGGCCGCGGCCGAGGCGTATGACCAGCCCCGCGTGGCGCGCATCCTGGACGAGGTGCTGACGGCGCTGCCGCCGCTGAGGGCCTTCGAGGACGTGCTGGTGCCGGTGCAGCGCGAGGTGGGCGAGCGCTGGCACGCGGGAGCGCTGTCGGTGGCGCAGGAGCACCTGGTGACGCAGGTGGTGCGTGAGCGGCTGGTGAGCCTGCTGCACGGCGCGCCCCGGGGAGGGCGCAGGCACGCGGTGCTGGCGTGCTTCCCGGAGGAGGAGCACGAGATTGGCCTGCTGGGCGTGGCGCTGCGGCTGCGCCACGCGGGCCTGCGCGTGACGCTGTTGGGGCAGCGCGTGCCCGCAGAAGGGCTGGGCGAGACGGTGGCGCGAGCAAAGCCAGACGTGGTGGGCCTGTCCGCGGTGATGAACCGGGGCGCCACGGTGTTCGAGGACGTGCTCACGCGCCTCCGGGACGCGCTGCCGAAGGACCTGCCCCTCTGGGTGGGAGGCCCCGCCGCCCAGGCACACGCGGACGTCTGCGCGCGACTGGGCGTGAAGCTCTTCACCCACGAGGACGACTGGACGCGGCTGGCGGGCTGAAGGGCCCATGGCCGCTATTCCGGGTCCAGCGCCCAGGCGCCTTCTTCCCAGCGTTTCAAGGTCTGCCCTGCCTTGAAAGGCACGAGTCCTTCGCCCCTGGCCGCCTCCATCAAGACCTCTCGTGCCTCCTGCGTCCGGTAACGAAGCAGGTAGGCCGCAGCCATGACCCGCACATCCATCCTTGGATGACTGAAAAGCACCGTGAGCGCCTCGCGGCCTGTATCCCCATGCGCCCGGAGTTGCTCGAAAGCGGAGATGTATTTTCTCGCGCATCGGTTCCCGGCCTTCGCGTCGCCCTGCCAGATCGCGTCGGTCTGGGCGGCGACATTCTCTGCGAACTCCCTGACCCATTCCTCCAGAGTCATTGCCAGATACTTCTCCTTTGGCCCTCGCATGTCCTCCCTTCGGGCCCCCAGCGCTCGTCTGGCACCGTCCCTTTCGCAGCCTGCATCCGGGGCCTCCACGCATCCGGCCCACCCACTGGAGCGGTTCTACTCTTCCAGGGGAAGAGTCCCGTTCTTCCACGCATCAAGGGTCATGGCCGCACTGAGCCCCATCATGCTTGATGCGGGCGTAGACAAAGAGGACAGCGCTGCCTCTGCTTCACCGGGGGCGAACCGCAAGGCAGCAGTCGCCGCCCAATACTTCGTCCCTTCCTCGGGATCGGAGAGCAAAGCCAGCAAGGCCGCCTCCGCTTCAGCCCCGCGTGTTTGCAACTCTCTCCTGACGGCGGCCGCGTGCTTGTACTCCTTGTTGGCGGCGCGAGTATTGAGTGCATTCAACAACTGACCGTGTTTCGCTGAATGCTCACGAAAACGCACGATCAACTCTTCCAGCATCAGCGTCTTGAGGTCCTTTGTCTTCATGGGATGACCCCAAGCCTCCTCATGGTTTTCAGTCCGAATGCCCGCTGTGCTTCATAGGATTGCACCCGAAGCCATTCTCGAACGACGCGCCCTCCCGCGACGTCTTGCTCAGATGAGTAGAACGCACTGAGCAACTTGTGCTTCTGCTCATCAATGGCGATGACATTTTCGGTGTTGTGAATGGCCTCCGGACCGAAGCGCTGCACATTGCCGGGCGTCTGCTCGACGATGTGGTGCCACTGTTTGCCAGGTCCCGCTGGCCCCATCGCCTTCTTGAAACCACTGAAGGATTTCCACGCCTTCAAGCGGGACTTCGCCGGGCCATTCGACGACATGGCCACGGCGCCCGGCGCGAGGCTGAACGTGAAGCCATCCGCGGCGATGGCGACCGTCTCGACCTGTCCCACGGCCGCGTAGACCACGCCGGCTTCCGCCTCGGCCCGGACCGCGGCCTGGGCTGCTCCTGGCAGGCCCGGGAGCTTCGCCCCGAGCGTCGCGCCCGTGCTTCCAATGGCCGCCGTCGCCAGCATCACGAAGGCCCGCGCCGCCTGCCGGCCCATCACCTTGCCGAATCGCTCTCCCGCGCCGCGCAATTCGTCGAACGTCAGCGCCGCATCCGACTCGGCCATCAGGTGCCGGAAGCCCTGGATGAGCGCCCAGAACGTGTCGATGCCCACGTAGGCGATGAGCCCTGCCGAGATGACCGCCGCCACGCCCTTCGTCGCGGGCTCCGGCACGGTCCAGAGCAGCGCATACGTGGCCGCTGTCCACAGAGCGGCCTGCATCAGCGCCTCCGGATTCGCCATGTCCTTCACCGCGTCCCACAGCTCCTCCAGCACCGCCCCCTTCGCCAGCGCGAGCGCCAGGGCGAAGCGCGCGTCCCCCGTGATGACCGGGCTCTCCTTCAGCAGCCCCAGACAGTCACCGGCCCGTCCGGTCCGTCCGCACCAGCGCAAGTAGGCGCGGGTCAGCTCCACGTCTGGCTGCGTCTGCTCGGAGGACAGGTGCTCACCGGGCCCGAGCGGCGTGATGCGGCGGCGCTTCACGTCCACCGTGTACGAACCGCTCCGGGGCTCCACCTCGAAGAGGCGCCGGGCGGCTTCCTGGGCCCTCGGTGACAACCGAAGCCCCGGGGCCAGCCGCGCCACGGCCTCCTTCAGCGCCCCCGCCTCAAGCGGAACCGTCCGGGTCGTTCCATCCGCACGCGGCACGTGGACGACAGGCGCACCGCGCCCCGTGTCGAGCCGGACGGCCTTCGTCGCACCGCTGCACCCGGCCAGCACCCAGAGCAGGGACAGCACCAGCCAGGGAAGCCGCATCAGGAGCTCCAAGCGCAGAAGGGTGCGGGCTCACCGCCGGCGGCCGTCACCTGCCGCCCGCGCCCTTGGACCGCAGCGCCTCCCACAGCATCGCGTGGTTGAGCAGGATGTCCTTGATGCCATTGCGGACGCTCTCGGAGTCCAGCGCCTGCTTGCTCATCAGCGCATGCGCGTCGAGCGCGTCGATGATGGCACTCATGATCTCCTCCCGGAGATCTGGCGAGTTCGCGAACTGCTCCTTGGTGTTGTTCGCGGCCTGCTGGGCCAGCGTGGTGGACTCCAGCAACTTCCCCAGCAAGACACTGTTCACGTAGACGAGCTTGTCCTGGTCCGAAAGCTCCCCTTCGAACAGCGTATTCACCTTCTCAATGATCTCCTGGAGCCTTGCACGCTCCTTCTCCTGCACGCTGCCCCCACCCGCCTCCGTCGCGGGGAAGAGCGTCGGCTTCTCCCCCACGGAGAGCTGAAGCGGGGCCTTGGCATGCTCCCTGAGCGTGTAGTGCGTGAGCTTCACCTTCGACAGGTCGATGTCCTCGCGCTCGCGCCCAAACTCAAGCAGCGGGAGCAGGCGTTTGTAGAAGAGCGCCCGCTTCTCGATGGCGGTGCTGCCGTAGTCGAAGATCTGGGAAAGGAACGTGTAGAGCCGGAGGAAGGCTCCCATGTCCGACTTGAAGAGGGCGAGGGCATCCAGTTCGGCCTTCGCGTCCTTCCGGGCCTTTGCGTCAGCGCGTTCGCTGGCGGCCCTGAAGGCCGACTGCGCGTCCTTGAAGCGCCTCATGAGCCGGTCCACGACCGGCTCGATGGCCTTCACCAGGTCACTCTGCTTCGCCTTGGGGTTGAGCTCCGCCTCAACCACCCGTTCGACCTCGAAGTCGTCGTAATGGCCCGCACCGTCGAGCTTGGCGCGCAGGTTGAACACCACGTTCGGGTCGGTCGTGGCCGACAGCTCCGCGGTCGTGTAGTACGTCTTGAAGGCGGTGAGGATGTCAGCCGCGTCATTGACGAAGTCCACGATGTAGGTCGTGTCCTTGCCAGGATGCGCCCGGTTCAGCCGCGACAGTGTCTGGACCGCCTGGATGCCCGCCAGCCGCTTGTCCACGTACATGCCGCAGAGCAATGGCTGGTCGAAGCCGGTCTGGAACTTGTTGGCGACGAGCAGCACCTGGTACTCGCCGCCCTTGAACGCCTCCCGGATGTCGCGTCCCTTCAGGTGGGGGTTCAGCGCCTTGCTGTTCTCCGTGAACGGCTCCGGCCCGGACTCCTCGTCCACGACCTCGCCGGAGAACGCCACGAGCGTCCCCATCTTGTAGCCGCGCTCCTGGATGTACTTCTCGATGGCGAGCTGCCAGCGCACCGCCTCCAGCCGGCTGGCGACGACGACCATCGCCTTGGCCTGTCCCTCCAGCAGCGGGGCGACGTGCGCGCGGTAGTGCTCCACCACCACCCGCACCTTCTCCGCGATGTTGTAGGGATGGAGCCTCACCCAGCCCATGATCCGCTTCAGCGCGGCGCTCTTCTCCACTTCCTTCTCATCCACCGCCTTGCCTTCATGGGCCAGCTTGAAGGCCAGGCTGTAGGGCGTGTAGTTCTTCAGCACGTCGAGGATGAACTTCTCCTCGATGGCCTGCCGCATGGAATAGACGTGGAAGGGCACCGGGACGTTGTCGGGCGCGGGCTTGCGCGACGGGTCCGGCCGGGTGCCGAAGATCTCCATCGTCTTGCTCTTCGGCGTGGCAGTGAACGCGACGAACGTGATGCCGGAGTCATTGGCGCGTGAGGCCATCTGCGCCGTGAGCAGGTCCTCGCTGCTCACCTCGCCGCCGTCGTTGAGCTCCGCCAGCTCCGCGGGGGAGAGGACGGCCTTGAGCTTGGAGGCGGCCTCGCCGGTCTGCGAGCTGTGGGCCTCGTCGGCGATGACCGCGAAGCGCTTGTCCTCGGTCGCGGCCAGCCGCCGCACCTCTTCGATGGCGAAGGGGAACGTCTGGATGGTGCAGACGACGATCTTCTTCTTGCCCGAAAGCGCCTCGGCGAGCTTGCCGCTCTTGCTTCCTTCCTTGTTCGTGATGGTGGCCACGACGCCGCTGGTGCGCTCGAAGCCGAAGATGGCCTCCTGGAGCTGGGTGTCGATGACGTTGCGGTCGGAGACGACCAGCACCGTGTCGAAGACCTTCTTGTGCTGGGCGTCGTGCAGCTCGGCCAGGAAGTGCGCCGCCCACGCGATGGAGTTCGTCTTCCCCGACCCGGCCGAGTGCTGGACGAGGTACTTCGTGCCGGGCCCATCCTCGAGCACGGCGGCCTGGAGCTTCCGGGTGACGTCCAGCTGGTGGTAGCGCGGGAAGAGGAGCCGGGTGATCTGCTTCTTCGGGTCGCGCTGGGCGATGAGGTAGCGCCCCAGGATTTCAAGCCAGCTCTCGCGCGCCCAGACCTGCTCCCACAGGTACGCGGTGCGGTGGCCGCCGGAGGGGTTCACGGGGTTGCCCGCGCCGCCGTCGTCGCCCTGGTTGAAGGGAAGGAAGCCGGTCGCCGGTCCTTCGAGCCGCGTCACCATATGGACTTCGCTGTTGCTCACGGCGAAGTGCACCAGCGCACCGCTCGGGAAGGAGAGCAGCGGTTCGGCGGACTGGCCCTTGGGATGCGGCGGGCGGTCGAAGCGGTACTGGTCGATGGCGTCCGTGACGCTCTGGGTGAAGTCCGTCTTCAGCTCGGCCGTCGCCACCGGCAGACCATTGAGGAAGAGCACCAGGTCGATGCTGTTCTCGTTGTGGACGGAGTAGTGCACCTGCCGCACCACGCGCAGCCGGTTGGCTTCGTAGCGCGCGAGGATGTCGGGGTTGATGGCGAGCGCGGGCTTGAACTCGGCCAGCTTGAGGGGCTGCTTGAGGCCCAGCAGCTCGATGCCGTGGCGCAGGACGTCGAGCGTGCCACGCTGATTGAGTTGGTCGCGCAGACGGTTGAGCAGCGTCTCTTCGGCCTTGCTGCCGTGGTTCTTCGTCAGCGTCTCCAAGGCCTTGGGTTGCGTGGCCTGCACCCAGGCGAGGACGTCGGTGGGGAAGAGCGCGCGGGGACGGTCGTAGTCGGCGGCGTCCTTGTCCGAGTAGAGCCAACCGTGGGACGCGAGGTGGGCGCAGATCTCGGACTCGAAGCTGATTTCCTTGTGGAGGCTCACGCCGCGGCCTTTCCGGCGATGGCGCGAACGTCGATCTGGCCGGTGACGGCAGCGGAGATCAGGGCGGTGCGGCGTTCTTGGAGGAGTTCGATGGCTCGCTGGGCTTCGAAAGCGAGTACGTCTAGTTTTGTAAGTTGCTTCCGAATGTAGCCGACGATTGACTGCTGCTCGGCTAGCGAAGGAAGAGCAATAATAAGCGAGCGAATCGTCGCTTGGCCAATCTTCTTCATTGATGGGCTTGACCCTGTCGCTTCGCATTCAATCTGGAAACGGCTAGTTCGTGAGCGAAGAGAAAAGACCAAAAACTCGGGATCAACAAACTCAGCCCGGGCACTAATCCGATAAACAAGATCAGAGAGCAAGAGGTGCCGTCGAACAGTTTGAACCAAAGTAGCCATACCAACAAGCTCAGGGGTATTGCCTCTGCTCATCAAAATGTCGCCAGCCTTAATTTCGTACTGCTCCAAAGGTGCGATGCCAGCAGGAAGCGCCTTCTGCTCCTGCGGGTTAAACGTGTCAGCATTGCAACAGCCAACCTTGAGGACGCCCCATTCACCTTCAAGAGCAGGCTCACTCAAGCACTGAGGCGACCAGCCCTGTTCAATCTTGGCAATGCAATGCCTGAGCGTCATCATTTCCCAATGCGACGGCACCTCGCCCAGCCACTCGACGCCAGAGGCCTTCATGGGGGCGTTGGGGTTCAGTCCCTTGGTGACGGCGTGGGAGATAACGGCTTCGCGCTTTTCCTTTAGCAGTTCGATCAGTCGTTGCTGCTCGGAAATCAACTCATCGATTTTCGCAGTTTCGCGTTTGAGGAAATCGGCAATGCGAAACTGTTCGGAAGGGGGAGGGACCGCGACGACAAGGTCAGCAGCAGCACTGACATTGAAGTGCTGCTGAATCGCGCCGCCAGAACCAGCCGAAAACTGAGACAAGGCCGCATCTGCCCCAAAGTACCAGCACAAGAACTGCTCGGACCCGACAATTGGCTTTCGGATGATAATCAAGTCGATGCAATTACATCCATCAAGCTCCTGGGGGATCACAGCTGTAGTCCCAGGCTGGCCTGTCCGGACGGCAACAATGTCGCCCTTCCGCAATCTCGACTTTGATTGAAGTCTGTGTCCCTCGGGAGTTATGAATACCAGATTCTCGATTGAAATTTTCCCGGCTGAGACATTGAGCGATCTCAGTGCGGGTACGCCATCTGCGGCATAGAACCTTGATGGCTCAACCACAATCCCAACAGTCAGCTCAGGACTTACGAATTTTAGCTTCTTGATTTCCCAATGTTCCGGAATCTCGCCCAGCCACTCGACACCGCTGTCCTTGTACTCCGGGTAGCGAGGAAAGCTCATTTCGACAGCCCTCCGATCATCGTGAGGATGCGGTCGGTGACACCCTTCAACTCCGCGTCGATCTCCGCGAGCGGACGCGGCGGCTTGAAGACGTAGAATTGCCGGTTGAAGGGGATCTCGTAGCCCACCTTCGTCTTCTCGTGGTCAATCCATGCATCCGGCGCATGGGGCACCACCTCGCGTTGGAAGTACGTCTCCACGTCCTCGGAGAGCGGGACGTTCTCCGTGTCGCGCAGGTTCGCGTCCGCCACGGGCTTGCCCTTGCCCTTGCCCTTCGTCCCCAGCACCGGACGACCCTTGTCGTCACGCTCGGGACGCTCGACCGTGATGGTGCGGTAGCCGAAGTCCTCGTTCTTGAAGATGCGGCTGATGGGCACCCCCGCCCGCGTCAGCTTCTTGAACGCGCCGAAGATGCGAGTGATGTCCTCGATGTGCTCGGGGCTCAATTCCTTGCGCTTGCTGCCGAGGCTCTTGCGCATCTTTTGGAAGAAGCTGCTCGCGTCAATGAGCTGCACCTTGCCCTTGCGCTGGGCGGGCTTCCGGTTGCTCACGATCCACACGTAGGTGCTGATGCCCGTGTTGTAGAACATGTCCGTGGGCAGGCCGATGATGGCCTCCACAAGGTCGTTCTCCAGCATGTAGCGGCGGATCTCGCTCTCACCCGACCCCGCCCCGCCCGTGAAGAGCGGCGAGCCGTTGAGGACGATGCCGAAGCGGCTGCCGCCGTCCTGCTCCGGCCGCATCTTCGACACCAGGTGCAGGAGGAACAGCAGCGAGCCGTCGCTCACGCGCGGCAGCCCCGGGCCAAAGCGGCCGTTGAAGCCCTGCTGCTCGGCTTCCTTGCGGACCTCCTTCTCGATCTTCTTCCACTCCACGCCGAACGGCGGGTTCGACAGCATGTAGTCGAAGTGCTTCCCGGGATGCCCGTCCGCGGAGAGCGTGTTGCCGAAGACGATGTTGGCGACGTCCTGCCCCTTGATGAGCATGTCCGCCTTGCAGATGGCGTACGACTCCGGGTTCAGCTCCTGTCCGTACATGACCAGGCGGGCGCCAGGGTTCAGCTCGGCCAGGTGCTCGCCGGCCACGCTCAACATGCCGCCCGTGCCCGCCGTCGGGTCGTACAGGTGGCGCACGATGCCCGGCTTCACGAGCGCGTCGTCGTCCTCGATGAAGAGGAGGTTGACCATGAGTCGGATGACCTCGCGGGGCGTGAAGTGCTCTCCGGCGGTCTCGTTCGACAGTTCGGCGAACTTGCGGATCAGCTCCTCGAACACCGAGCCCATCCGCGCGTTGTTCACGACGTTCGGGTGCAGGTCGATGTTCGCGAACTTCTCCGTCACCAGGTACAGCAGCCCGGCCTTGGACAGCCGGTCGATCTGCGCGTGGAACTCGAAGCGCTCGAAGATGTCCCGCACCGAGGGTGAGAACTCCTGCACGTAGGCGCGCAGGTTCTCGCCGATGTTGTGCTGGTCGCCCATGAGCTTCTTCAGGTCGAGCGGCGACGTGTTGAAGAAGTGCTGGCCGGACTTCTTGAGCAGGAAGGGCTCGGGGTTGAGCTTCGCCTTCTCGCGGATCGCCTTCTCCGCGAGGACCGCGGGCTTCGTCGCTTCGAGCACGCAGTCAAGGCGCCGCAGCACCGTGAACGGGAGGATGACCTTCCCGTATTCGGACTGCTTGTAGTCGCCGCGCAGCAGGTCCGCGACGGACCAGATGAAGGAGGAGAGGTTCGGCTCACTCATGACGGCGCTCTTTCGGGGCCCGGAACGAAGGGGGAGCGGGCTGAGGCACGCGGATGCCGCTCCGGGCAATCCCGATCATGGTAGCAGCGGCCGTTCAGGGACGGCCATCCCCAAGAGAGGCACCTCCGGCGCTCAGGGCCGTGGAGCGCTCCTCACTCAGGGTGCGCGCGGCCCTGTCACGCGGTTGAAGAACACTCCCGTGTTGCCGATTCTCTCAATCTCCTCCTTGATCTCCTCGGAGACAATCAAGGCCAGCTCCCAACCCATTGGGCGGAAGACACGCGCATCTTCAATCTTCGAAGTGTCGATACGCAGGCCAGAGATTGAGCGGTACTCGCCTACCCGCTCGGGTACAGCCCCGTCCGGAGGATAGACCTGGACCTCGCGGCAGTTGGCTTCGTCAATGCACTTGAATCGCCGGGTCGCGTTGACGACGTAGTATCGCTCAGGCGTCCCCTCAATCTCTACTGGGAACAACTGCACGTCGTCCGGCGCGAGTTCCCGGAAGACGCTCGCGACCTGCTCATTCGCAATGGGCGTGCGGTCCGCATTGGCTACTGAGAAAGTACGCTTCACATCAACGTGAAAGGGGGTTGTCTTGAGAGGCCCCGGGTCAATCACCGGCCTCCCCTCCACGAACATCCAGGGGGCCTCCAGCGCGCCTCCTTCCAGGGGGGCGGGTGTCTCAAGGCACCAATGAGGGACATCCCCAATCTCCACCGCGTAGAACGCTCGTGCCATCTCAGCCCCCTCTGCGCGCGGCTGGAGGCTCGCGCGGTGGGGGTGATGGCTCCTGTGGACCCGTCACGCGCTCGAACGACACGCCCAGGTTTCCAACTTCCTCAAGCGCACTCTTGATCTTCGCTGATACGATGAGCGCGGAGGGATATCCTTGTATGCGAAAGACCTGGGCGCCGGCTGTCTTGGTGCGGTCGATACGCAGGCCGTGAATCGCGCGGTACGTCCCAACCCTCTCCGGCGCAACTCCATCTGAAGGATAGATTTGCACCTCCCGGGAGTTCTTTTTGTCAACACAGCTGAAGCGCTTGGTTGCGTTGATGACATGAAAGCCTTTGCCTGCTCCTTCAATCCTGATGGGGAAGGTCTGGACGTCGTCGGGTGCCAGCTTGCGGAAGACGTTCGCAACCTGCTCATCCGCGATAGGCGTTCTCCCCGAATTCGCCACCGAGAAGGAGCGCTGCGGCCCTTCACGAAAGGGCCTGCTCGTGAGAGGCCCGGGGTCTGACAGGCGCCTCCCGTCCCCGAACATCCAGGGGTCGTCCAGTTCGCCTCCAGATGCGGGAGCAGGCAGTTCCAGGACCCACTGATGAACGTCCGCAATCCCTATGTCGTAGAAGTTGTCGTCGGTCATTCACAAGTTCTCTTTCGGAGAAATCAGGCGCCGAAGCTCGGAAATTAGCCCCCTCGCGCGTCCGCCGCTTCCGTCTCCCGGAAGGCAACGTCCATGCGCAGGTCGAGGAGGAGCTGCGTGAGGGCGGAGGTGAAGGCGTCCTCGCCCACCTGGACCGGGGGCACCTCCACCGCCTCGTGGACGACGCGCTGACCGTTCCCGGTATCGAGGTGGACCACGCGGGCGGTCGCACACCCTGACATGAGAAGCAGCAGAGAGACGACGACAACGAATCTCAAGGAGTCCTCAGAGGTGACTCCCGGAAGCGCAGGAGGCGCGGCATCCTGGCCTTGCGGAATCACAACTGCAACGGACCCTTGAGGCCGCCAAGGCGCACGCGGACGTCCGCGAGCGACTGGGCGTGAGGTTCTTCACTCACCAGGATGACTGGACGCGGCTGGCGGGCTGTGCGCCCCGGATTAAGACCCTCTGGGCAACGGCTCCTGCGGACCCGTCACCGGCTCGAACGACACGCCCAGGTTCCCCACCGCTTCGAGGGCGGTCTTGACCTCTTCGGAGACGATGAACGCGGTCTTGAACTTCTTGGGCCGCAAGACCTGCGCGCCCCCCGTCTTCGCCGGGTCGATCCGCAGGCCGTAGATCCAGCGGTACTCGCCTGCATACTCAGGAAAAGGGTCGTCTTCGGCGTAGTGATGCACTTCCCGGCATCGTGCCTCGTCGATGCAATCGACGACCCGGGTCGCATTGACGACGAAGTACGGCTCGGCTTCCCCCTCTATCGATACTGGGAAGAGCTGCACATCATCTGGAGCGAAGGACCTGAAGACGTTCGCGACGGCTTCGCTGACGATGGGGGCTTTCTCTATCACCGAGAACATAAACGCTCGCTTTTGGCCCGGATGTGAAATCTCGGCTCTGATCGGCCCAGGGGGGGACAGGACGCGACCGTCCGCGAACATCCAGGGCTCCTCGAACGCGCCACCCGATGCCGGTTCAGGAGTTGAAACGAGCCACTGGGGTACATCCGCCATTTCAACCCAATAGAATCGAGCCTCCATCTCACCCCTCTACTTTGATGATGAAGCTACGCAGCTCAGAGCCCTGTACCAGGAGTTCATTGGCAATCGTTGCAAGCTCTTTCAGCAAGCTTGCCCGGCATGACTCCGTTGTCTTGCAGCGACTGACAGCATCCTGTAGTCGGCTCACCACCTTCTTGTGATACAGCTCTGGGTGAGGTCCTTCATGGCCTTTGAGGCGCACCTTGTTTGCAGCGTCCTCAAGCGTCATGCCAGCCTTCTTGAAAATCTTCTCGCATATCGGCGTCCAAGGGCCGCCCGTCGCAGCCGAAACCAGGTTCTTGTTCGTGCAGATGTGATGGACCGGCCCCTCTGCGTCGCCTGGAATCCGGCCGCTCGAGTACATCGCGAGCGCGGCAACGGCGCCCGGCGCGAGCGCGACGTTGAGCACGCCCGCGGCGGGCAGCGAGATGGACGTCACGCCCCCGTTCAGCGCCGCCGCGAGTGAGAAGCCCGCCTCGGTCTGTCCTCGGAGCGCGGCCTGGGGGAAGCCCGGGAGCCTGGGGCCCTGGGCCGCCATCGCGTTCTTCCCGCCAAGCGCCGCCGTGACGAGGAGCACCAGGACGCGCGTGCCATTCGTGCCGAGCACCCTTCCGAAGCGGTGCCCGATGTCTTGCAATTCGAAGACGCTCGTCGCCGTCCCCGCGTCGTCCCAGAGCCGCACGAAGCCCCGGCCCATCTCCCAGACGGGCACGATGCCCAGGTAGGCCACCATGGCGGCCGTCAGCGCCACGGCGATGGCCTTGGTGACAGGCTCGGGCAGCGTCAGGGTGAGAAGGACGCTCAGCGCGGCGGACGTCACCATGGCCTTGAGGGCCGCCGGGTTGAGCAGCTTGCCCACCTCGGCCTCGACGCCCTCCCACACGCTGTCGAGCGCGAAGGACAAGGCCATGAGTGTGCGGTCCTTGCGCGAGAAGGTCAGCCCCGTGCCGCCCACCAGGGAGAGGCAGTCATCCGCGGAGGGACAGAGGCGCGCGTACAAGGACTCCGGTGAGCTCCCCGCGCCGGAGTCCGCGAGGCCCTTCGAAGAGGCGAGCAGCGTCCTGGAGCGCACCCACCCTCGCGCGTCCGCCGCTTCCATCTCCCGGAACGCAACGTCCATGCGCAGGTCGAGGATGAGCTGCGTGAGGGCGGACGTGAAGGCGTCCTCGCCCACCTGGACCGGGGCCACCTCCTCCGCCTCGTGGACGACCCGCTGACCGTTCCCGGTATCGAGGTGGACGACACGGGAGGTCGCACACCCTGACATGAGAAGCAGCAGAGAGACGGCTACACCCAATCGCATGGACTCCCCAAGGGCACCTCCCGGAAAATCGGGAGGCGCGGCATCCTGGCCTTGGGGAGCGGCGACTTCAACGAAGCCGTTCAGTGCGTCAGGGCTTCCAGCGCCTTCGCCTGCGCGTCGATGAAGTTCCCGTAGTCGGACTCCACCTGATCCGCGTAGGCGCAGGCGAACTCCGCGACGGCTTCGTCGAAGTGGTCGTTGGTGCCCAGGTACCCCGCGATGAGCGCGGCGTCGCCGGTGCGCGCATGCGCGCGGGCCAGGGTGGCGCCACAGGCGTCCGCGTAGTCCTGGAACACGGGCGCGTCCATCTTCTCCGCGTCCAGCGCGCCCTTCATGTCGCGCAGCTGGCGCACGTAGAAGGCGCCCATGCCCTCCACCTCCGTCCAGCCGAGGAACAGGTCGGAGAAGGCCTGCATGCGCCGCTGGCCCACCACCACGCGCTCGCCCGCGCTGTGGAATTCGCTGGGGCCCAGGTAGGGCTCCAAGACAGACGACTTCGCCTCCTTGAGCTGCAACACCAGCGGGTCCTCCCCGCCGTTGCCTTCACACAGCACGACGTAGGCCTGGAGC
Organism: Corallococcus sp. 4LFB; assembly: GCF_046520365.1. NCBI lineage: Bacteria > Pseudomonadati > Myxococcota > Myxococcia > Myxococcales > Myxococcaceae > Corallococcus > Corallococcus sp. 4LFB. Next base: position 18,220 of record NZ_JBKGHJ010000029.1, on the reverse strand, counting down.
CCCACGCTGCCCACGCCCACGACCTTGAAGCCCCACTCCTTGCGCTGGTAGCGCAGGCACAGGTCGCGCACCGCGCCGTCCAGCGACGCCAGGTAGCCCACGGTGAGCCGCTTGATGCGCCGCTCCAGCTCCGACGGCGACACGTCCATCTTCACCGCCGTGAGCGGGAAGAGCAGGGGCGGCTGGTAGGCCAGGTGGCGCTGGCCGTTGCGCTCCACGGTGAGCTTCTCCACCGCGTGCGCGCTGGTGTGCCGCTTCGCCTTCTCCACCGCCTCCGTGGCGAGCCTCGCGGTGTCGCCGGAGCCGACGTGCTTCAGCTCCTTCGCGTCCACGTGGAGCGACCAGACCTCCAGCAGGCTCTTCGTCGTCAGCTCGCGCAGGGTGAGCCGGTAGGACTCCACGGCCTTGCGCGCGGCCTTCTTCCCGCAGCGGGCGCCCAGGCCGTTCTGCTTCGCCGCCATGACGAAGCTGGCGGCCAGGCGCTTCACGTCCCATTCGAAGGGGCCGGGCAGCGTCTCGTCGAAGTCGTTGAGGTCGAAGACCAGGTTGCGCTCGGGCGTGCCGAACAGGCCGAAGTTGGCCAGGTGCGCGTCGCCGCAAATCTGGCTGCGGAGGCCGCTGTGCGGCGTGTGGGCCAGGTCGCGCGCCATGACGAAGGGCGTGCCGCGCATGAAGGCGAAGGGGGACTCCGACATGCGCTCATGGCGCACGGGCACCAGCCACGGCAGCCGCGTGGCGTCGGACTCCTTGAGCTGCCCGAGCGGGTCCCGTCCCCGGAAGGGCTTCCACGCGGCGTGGCTGCCGCGGGGACAGCGCTTGCGCAGGGCGCGGCCGGCGTCCATGCGCTCCTCCACGGAGCGGAAGTCCACGGCCTGGAGCCGCGAGGGCTTCAGCTTCCGGGGCGTGCGCCGCGTGCGCTGCTGCTTCTGGGTGGATACGAGGGGAACCTTCGCCGCCCCCAGCTCCGATGTGCCTTCCGCATCCATGGGGTGTGTGACTCCTCACCCCCAAAAGTGGATCCGCCCCCCCGGAACGGGAAGCGTCCAGGGCCGGAAAATCTTCCGCCTCCAGGGACGACGACGCGGGGAGTGTTCACTCCCGAAGAGACACGCTCCTCGGCGTGAGCGGGATGCCGCCCTTCGGACGCAGGGTGATGGCGGGGAGGACCTCGGGTGCGGGCCCGGGCCCGGCGTCGAAGTGGAAGCGCTGGAGCACCGTGGCCAGCACCAGGCGGATCACCATCAGCGCGGAGCCCGCGCCGATGCAGAGCCGGGGCCCTCCTCCGAAGGGACAGTAAGCGAAGCGTGGCAGGCGCCGCTCCAGCCCGTCCGCCCAGCGCTCGGGACGGAAGGCCTCCGGCTCCGGGAAGTGGCGCGCGTCCCGGTGCAGCGCCCACTGTGACCACGCGACGACCGTGCCGGCGGGGACGTGGACGCCGTCCATCCGGTCGTTCGCCTCCGCCACCCGGCTCATGCCCCACGCGGGCGGATACAGCCGCAGCGACTCCTTCACCACCTGCTCGCAGTACGGCAGCGACGGCAGGTCCGCCACCGTGGGCTCGCGGCCTCCCAGCACCGTGGCCAGCTCCCGCCGCAGCGCGGCCTCCGCCTCCGGGTGGCGCGCCAGCAACCACAGACTGAGCGCCAGCGCCGCGGCCGTCGTCTCATGCCCGGCGATCATCAACGTCAGACATTCGTCGCGCAGCTGCGCGTCCGTCAGGGGCTCGCCTTCCCCGGCCTGCGCCTCCAGCAGCAGGCCCAGCAGGTCGTCTCCGGAGCCGCCCTGCCTCCTCCGAACCTCCACCACGTCGTCCACGGCGGCGTGCAGGGTGCGCAGGGCGGCCTGGAACCGCCGCTGCCCCGGCGTGGGCAGCCAGGCCGGCAGCGGGAGGGGCGTGTCGAAGAGGAACTGGGCGTGCAGCATCACCGCCTCCATGGCCCGCCCCAGCTCCCGCGCCCTCGCGGAGAGGTCCGCGCCGAAGAGCGTCCCCGCCACCACGTCCAGCGTCAGCGCCATCATCTCCGGGTACGCGTCGAAGGCCTCACCCTCCCGCCGCGACTCGAGCCAGGTGTTCGCGGCCCTCACCGCCACGCTCCCGTGCGCGGCCAGCAGGTGCTTGTGGAAGGCCGGCTGCATCATCCGCCGCCGCCGCATCCAGACGTCGCCGTGGCTGGTGAACAACCCCTGGCCCACCACCGCCTCCAGGGCGCGCTTCTGGAAGGCGTCCTTCGGGTAGTTGCGGAAGTTCTTCACCAGCACGTGCTCGATGGCGTCCGACGTGTTGAGCAGGTAGATGGGCGTCCCCACGAAGCGCGTCCGCACCACCGCGCCCGCGTCCGCGTAGCGCAGGAAGAAGCCCAGCGGATCCTTCCGGTACTCCAGCCCCTGCCCCACCCACGGCAGCCCCGACGGAAGCGGTGGCGGAAGGACCGCAGGGGCGGAAGGGGCGTGCATGCGGCGGCTCCTGGACGGGGCACGAAGGACCTTCCCCAGGGCGCGAGTGTAGCCGAGCCGGACCGATGGGCGCCCAGGCGCGCTGGCCGCTCCCGTCGTGACACCTCCCGTCCCCCGGCTTCGTGCCAGGGGACGGGGGTGAGGGGGGCCTACCTGGGGTGGAAGCACTTCGTGTCGGTGTTGCCTTCGTCCTTGTTGTAGATGACGGCCTCCGCCCACCGGACGAGGTCCAGGCCCACGGCGCCGAACTCGAACGCGAAGGCGGTGAAGACAATCTCCTCCTTGGCCGGTGAGGGGGTGAAGCCTCCCAGGCACTCGAGCGCCGTCCCCGAGTAGCGCAGGATGTTGGCGCCGAGCTTCTCCGTGTCCGTCATGAAGCCATGCGAGTTGGACACCGGGTCGTCCCCGGCCAGGGCCGCCATCTCCATCACGTAGCTCAGGACGGAGAGGATGAGCCCGCCGACGCCAATGGCCCCGAGCAGCCCCGTGTCCACCTCCTCCACGACCTCCGCGGCGAGCTTCGAGTCTGCCCCCGTCGGAGGCCGCCAGCCCAGGTAGGCCACGCAGCCCGAGGTCATGGCCTCCACGGCGGTGACGCACCAGAGGAGCAGGTCCACCACCCGCTGGAGGGCGCTTTCGTCGGTGGGGAAGGTGCCGGCCACGCCCGCCGCGGTCGCGACGGCCTGGAGGGTGGCGTTGACCTTCTTGAGCGGGCCTTCGACCTTCGCGATGCTCAGCAGCGCCGAGGCCTCCAGGAAGATGGAATAGAGGAGGGAGGCGAGCTCCGCCATACCGCCGCCCAGCACGGAGTAGGCGCAGGCCTTCGGTCCCAGGCTGTTCGTCTTCGCGGCCAGCTCCAGGGTGGGCTGCGCGCGCCAGGGCATCCGCGCCAGCTCCAGGGTGGCCTGCTGTTTGGCCTGTGGCTGGCTGGGGACGGGCGCCTCGCCCGTGAGCAGCTTGTAGACAATCGTCAGCGGGATGGCCGTGAGCAGGCTGAGAGCGCTCAGCATGGTCAGCTGCTCTTCACCCGTGAGCTTCTTGTAGAGCCACGTGATGACCGGGATGTTGAACGGCCGCAGCAGCACGTCCTGGATGATGGCCTGGGTCAGGTCCTCCACGACTTCACAGAGGCCCAGCACCAGGTCCCGCATGGCGCCCAGCAGCGCCTTGCCCGCCTCGCCCGCGATGAGCTTCACGATGGCGTGCAGGCTGAGGTTGCCCTGCTGCGCGAGCGTCTGGAGGCCCTGGAGCAGCTCCTTCACGCTCGTCGCGACATCCGACAGGATGTTCTCCACGGTCTGGACGAAGTCGGAGATGGCCTCCATCACCGGGTTGTCCGGCGCGTCCGACGTGCTCTGGCCGATGTCGCCGTGGGACATCTGGTAGGTGGAGAAGGTCGCGCCCGGGCTGGTGTTGAGGCAGTCGAGCGCGGACTGCTGCTCCGGTGTCGCCGAGGCCTGCGTCTGGGCCGTCACCTGCTGCGTGCTCACGTCCTGGAGCCCCAGGGCGGAGTCGCAGAGGCTGTCGAACTGGGCGATGAGCGAGTCGAAGAAGGAGGTGATGGTGGCCTCCGACCCCTTCAGCTTGCCCGCGAGCGCCAGGAGCGCGTCCTGCGTCATCGCCTCCAGCGCGCGCTGGGTGGCCAGGATGTCGTCCCACGCGAACAGGAAGCCCAGGAACGCGATGATGTCTTCAATCAGCACCGCCAGCTGCTGGAACAGCCAGCTGATGAGCTGGAGGGCTTCCTTGACCGTGCGGACGACGAACGACACCACCTGCTCGCCAATCTTCACGAAGAACTGGAGCAGCGTCTTCGTGCCGCTGACGATGGGCTGGATGACGTACTCGTAGACGGCGCCCGCGGCGCTCTTGAGCGCCTGGAGCACGTCACCCGCCGCCGTCTCGATGGCGTTCGTCACGTTGCCCAGCACCCGGAAGGATGTCTGGGATTTCGCCATCGCCGTGGGCGCCATCGCCGGCACCGCGGGCTCCACGGGCGCGGCCGAGCCGTCCGCGGGCAGGCTGTCCATGTTGTCCATGAGCTGCTGGAGCGACGCCTGCACCTGCGCCACCAGGTCCGGATCCGCGCCGGGAGGGACCACGGGCGTGCCGTCCGGCTTCTTCCACTGGGACAGGTCCTGGCCCTTGAGCTTCGCGGCCAGGTTCGCGCGCAGCTCCTTGCTGGGGTCCGCCGTCACGTCCTGGGCGAGGAACGCCGCGCTGAAGCGGAACACGGGCGTGCCCACGTCGGACACCTTGTTGATGAGCGTCACCGTGCCGGTGCCGTCCGTCTTCACCTCCACGCGCGTGCTGGCGTCCAGGTCCGTCCAGTAGCCGTTCACCATCACGCGGGACCACTCGGAGGCGTTCACCTGGACCGTCTGGCCCGCCAGCGGCGCGCCCTGCGGGTCGGTGAAGCGCACCACCGTGGTGTAGCTGGGGAACTCCTGCCCGTTGGCCAGGGTGGGCAACACCATGTCCGTGTTCTGCCAGGCGGTGGTGTCCGGGTCCTGCCACAGGTACGTGATGAGGCTGTTGTCCGTGGAGGTGACGAACAGCTCCCCCGTGGAGCGCTTCTGGTTGCGGCGCGGGGCCAGCCGCGCCACGTGCTCGCGCTGCTGGAGCGGCGCGGACCAGCCGGCGGTGGCGCCCACCGCGTTGTTCATGGAGAACAACCGCTGGCTGCCGTCCACCGCCCAGACGCTGACGCGCTGCGAGTCCTGCTGCGCCAGCACGGAGGTGACGCCCGACAGCACGGCCGACGACGCGATGGTCAGCGCGGTGCTCTTGGCGTTCTTCAGGCCGGTGGAGGGGAACCACGACAGCCCGTCACCGCCCACGTACAGGGCGCTCAGCCCCTGGTTCTGGCGGTCCTCCAGCGCCCACAGGCAGCGCGCGCCCGGCGGCGCCGTCACCGACAGCGAGTGCGTGGTGTTGGTGGAAGGGTCCAGGAGGCTGGTGAACGTGAGGCACCGCTTGCCGGTGTTGTCGTCGAACAGCGACCACGTGCCCCGGTAGGAGATGCCGGTGATGGAGGCCCGCGCCACCACCACGTCGTGCAGCGTCTGCATGTCCTTGGGCGGCGCCCAGTTCACCCACGCGCTGCTCGTGCTGCTCGTGGACGCGTCCACGAAGTAGCGGCCGGTGGTGCCGGACGTGTTCTTCACCTCCGCCACCAGCAGCGGCGCCTCGCTGGCGCTGACGAAGTCACCCAGCAGCAGCCGCTGCACGGGCATGCCGGCGGGGGCGCCGTTGCGCTGGACCCACGCGGTGTTGAGCGTGTTCCAGGGGCCGCCGTCCGGCGTGGGCGTGAGCGCCGGGGAGACGAACACGCGGCTGCCGCCCGCGCCGTCATCCAGGGCCACGGCGATGATGACCTGGCCCGAGGAGGCCTGGACCACCGCGTAGCCCTGCACGTCGTGGTTGGCGTCCGGGCTGAGCTCCACCTGGCGCCAGCCGGTCGTCACGGTGGTGTCGCGCAACATCACCCACAGCGTCTTGCGCGCGGTGTTCGCGGCGGACGCGCCCACGCTGAACAACAGCGGGGAGCCGCCGGTGTCCTCTGCGGAGGCCAGCGGGTAGGCCGCGTCCACGGAGGTCGCGGCCAGGTAGTTGTACATGAGGCTGGAGGAAACGGTCGCCGTTCCCGTCTGGGGAGTCTGGGACATGGAGGGGTCCTTGGAAGTCTTTGAGAGGGATTGGCGCTTCAGCCGGGGAAGGACACGTCCACCTGGACGGCGCCCTCGGCGTTGAAGACGAACTGGCTGTAGTCGTGCGCGGAGCCCGTGGGCAGCACGACGCAGTCCTCGACGTCCAGCGCCATGGACGCGTTGTCACGGAAGGCGGTGGCCAGGTTGCTGGCGAAGTCCTGCGCCTGCTTCGTGATGGCGTCCTGCGGCGACGTGGAGGACCAGTTGAACAGCTTGTCCAGCGCGTTGAAGACCCAGCCGTCCAGGGTCTTGTCCACGTCCGGCTTCGGGGCCTGGCCCAGGACGATGCTCACGGACGTCACCAGCTTGCCGCCGCTGCCGGCCTGCAACGTGACGGTGCCCGTCCAGGGCTGCACGTAGGTGGCCCGTCCCAGGACGTCCTTCATGCCCAGGCCGATGAAGTCCAGCGGGTACTGGCTCACCTCGATGTTCACCTGGAACTGCCCCGACAGCGACAGCGTGCAGCGGTCGGTCTGGGTGAGGTTGGGCTGGGTGGTGAAGCTGATGCTCTCCGTGCCGGCCACGTACTGGTCGAAGCCGTTGTTCACCTGGACGAACTCGCCCCGGCCGTCGTTCTTGCTGGAGTTGTCCTTCGTGCCGACGCACTGGTACTTCAGCGGCGCCAGCCGGTTGATGGCGCCCGGGATGCCGGAGGCCCTCAGGATGGCGGGCAGCACCACCGGCTTCAGGTAGCCCTCGCCCAGCGTGTCCTGGCTGAGGAACAGCCGCGCCCGGGCCTCCGCCGGGGTGCCGTCCGGGTTGGTGGTGGCGGCCAGCGGCGCGGTGAAGCCGAAGCGCGAGGCCCACGCCGGCTCCTTCCGGCCCCGGCTCATCATGCACACGTTGAGCGTGCTGAAGTTCCCGTTGGTGCCGTAGCGGGTGGTGCGCTCCTTCGCGAACGTGGGGACGATGCTCGCGGGGCTGCCCGGCGCCTGCGTCGTGTACGCCACGTCCATGTGGCCCACGCCGGCCAGCGTGGCCTGGAGCGCGCTCTGCGCGGCCTGGCTGAGCGCCACGGGCTGGTTGCTCGCGTTCACCACCTGGAGCGACCGGAACAGCGACGGGTTGGTCAGGTCCAGGAAGAGGCGGTAGACGGAGTAGTTGAGCGACTGGAGCCCCTGGATGTGCTGCTTCGCCTCCGACGTGGCGGCCAGCGTGTTGGGGTCCGTCACCTGGGCCTGCGACAGGTCCAGCGACACGATGACCGTCATCCCCGACAGGGCCTGCGTCTTCGTCGCGCCTGACTCCACGTACTGGAGGGTCGCGGTGGTGAAGGGCAGGTGCACGTCCAGGTGGGTCGTCTGGTCGTCGGGCACCGACACGGTCGGGTCGCCCATGGCCGTCACGGTGAGCTGCGCGCCGCCGCTGGCGGTCTGCGTGAAGGCGGACGGGATGAGCTGGTAGTAGCGCAGCGCGTGCAGTTGCTTGTTGATGAGCCCCACCGACAGCGCCCACACCAGGTCCCACTCATGGGGCGCGCGCGGCTTGAAGTCCACCCGGTAGGTGGTCGCGTGATGGTCGCCGGACGTGTCCGTCTGGGTGATGACCACCGGCGCGAGGGTGGTGTCCGTGGTGGCGGTATAGGACTCGTGGTGCTGCGCTCCGCTGGAGTAGTTCCAGTAGAAGGAGAGGGGCACCTGCTCGTTCCCCGTCTCCAGCTTGTACGTCACCGTGCCCTCGGGCCCGGGAGAGAGGGAGTTGTTCTGCTCGACCTTGAAGGTCGTGCTGGCGCCCGCGGCGATGCTACTCGCGGGGGCACTGCCGCTGAGCGAGCCGTCCTTGTAGTCGACGGTGCCGCGGTTATCGATGGGGCAGCCGGAGTTGTTCTGGATGGTGAGGGAGGTCGAGATCGTCATGGGAGGACCAGGCAGGTGGGGGACGCGTGTCGTGAAACACAACCTGTTTCACGGACACGCTGTCTTTGACTGCAAGGTCAGGACCAATCCCTGACTCACCGTCATCGCATCCACGGCTCGCGCACGGGCCCGGAACTGCGTGCTGACGGGACGCGCGTGCGTCGTGCGGCGCGCTAACGCTCGTCGCCGAAGACGGGGCGCAGCCGGCCGCTGTTGATGGCCAGGGACAGGCTTCGCTCCCGGGCCTCCACTTCCTCACGCGGGCCGGCGTGGATGGCCTGGTGGAAGCGCCGCTGGTCCTCTTCCGTCCATTGCCCCCGGGCGATGGCGTCGTCCAGCACCCGCTGTCCCTGGCGGGAGGACTCCACCTGTTCGGGCGTGGGGACGGCACGCGACTCCGCGGGTGGCTCCACGGCCGGGGCCGCGGCGGGCTCCCTCGCCACGAGCACCGCGAGCTGCTCGCGCAGGAGCCGCAGCTCCTCGCGGGTGTCCTGTGCCTGCATCACGACGGGCGCGGGCGCGGGCGCGGAAGGTGCGTGGAGGAGTCCGCGCAGCTGGCGGGACTGCGCTTCCAGCTTCTGGTCCAGCATCCGCTCCACGCGGGACTCCAGCGTGGCGAAGGTCAGCGCCACGCCCCCGGTGATGCCGAGCGCGATGCCCGGGACCTGTGACAGGAGTGTCTGGAGGAAGGTCTTCATCGTGAGTCTCCGGGGGCGTGACGCAAGGGCGTGCCTACGGCGCCTTCGGTTCCAGGTGCGAACCCTTGAGCACGTCGAAGGTCTGGCAGACACCGTTCGCGTCCCAGCTGAAGGCGACGTAGGACTCGTCCCCCGCGGCCTGCACGCTGCGCACGAGCGTCAGCGAGCTGGAGCCACAGGTCACCGTGACGTTCGCGGCGTTCGTCGCGAAGCAGCGCATGGACTCGCCATACGTGGCATCCGCGAAGGTGCGGCAGTAGATGCGCTGGATGGCGTCGGCGCTGTTGCGCGCGGAGCCCATCGAGCCCTCCGCGTAGCGGCTCGTCGCGTTGACGTTCAGGTTGAACGTCGTCTTCGAGCCCGCGTACGCCACGGGAACGGCCAGCAGGACCAACGCCACGGACATGCCCAACGCCTGCGTGAATCGCTTCATGTGGGAACTCCTCCTTCAGTGGAACGGCTGAGGGGGTTACGCCCGGCCTCGCGTTTATTCCCGCGCCGTTTCCGGAGGGCGTCCTTCCCCCCCGCGCGGGCCTGCCCCTATCGTCCCGGGACGTCCCCATTGAAGGAGCGTCCGCATGGGCAGCTATCTGGACTTCTACCGCCGCTCCATTGAAGCGCCGGAGGCGTTCTGGGCGGAGCAGGCCCGCCTCGTTGACTGGGAGCGGCCCTTCGACGCGGTGCTGGATGCCTCCCGGCCGCCCTTCGCGCGCTGGTTCGTCGGCGGGCGCACCAACCTGTGCCACAACGCCGTGGACCGGCACCTGGCCACCCGCGCGGACCAGCCGGCGCTCGTCTTCGAGTCCTCCGAAACGGACCAGCGCCGCCAGTACACCTACGCGCAGCTGTACGCGGAGGTGAACCGCGTGGCGGCCATGCTGGGCTCGCTGGGCGTGAAGCGCGGCGACCGCGTCATCGTCTACATGCCCATGGTGCCGGAGGCCGTCTTCGTGCTGCTCGCCTGCGCGCGGCTGGGGGCCATCCACTCGGTGGTGTTCGGCGGCTTCGCGGCGCACAGCCTGGCCCTGCGCATCGACGACGCGAAGCCCGTGCTGCTCGTGACGGCGGACGCGGGCATGCGCGCGGGCCGGGTCATCCCCTACAAGCCGCTGGTGGACGAGGCCCTGTCGCTCGCGAAGCACCCGCCCGCGCGGGTGCTGGTGCTGGACCGGGGCCTGGTGACCGGCAGCCCCGTCACGCCGGGCCGCGACGTGGACTTCGCCACGCTGGGCGCGCGGCATGAAGGGGCCCAGGTGCCGGTGGAGTGGCTGGAGTCCTCCGAGCCCAGCTACATCCTCTACACGTCCGGCACCACCGGGAAGCCCAAGGGCGTGCAGCGCGACACGGGCGGCTACGCGGTGGCGCTGGCCGCGTCCATGCGCCACATCTACACGGGGCAGCCCGGCGAGGCGATGTTCACCGCCTCCGACATCGGCTGGGTGGTGGGCCACTCGTACATCGTCTACGGCCCGTTGCTGAACGGCATGACGACGGTGCTCTACGAGGGCCTGCCCATCCGGCCGGACGCCGCCGTCTGGTGGCGCCTCATCGAGCACCACAAGGTGAGCGTGATGTTCACGTCACCCACCGCCATCCGCATCCTGAAGAAGCAGGACGCCGCGTTCCTGAAGCGCCACGACACCTCCAGCCTGCGCTACCTGTTCCTCGCGGGCGAGCCGCTGGACGCGCCCACGCACGCGTGGATTTCGGACGCGCTGCCGTCCACGCAGGTGCTGGACAACTACTGGCAGACGGAGACGGGCTGGCCCATCCTGGGGCCCGTCCCCGGGGTGGAGCCGCGCCAGCGCAAGCTGGGCTCACCGGGCACGGCCATCTACGGCTACCGCGTGAAGCTGGTGGACGGGCTGAGCGGGGAAGAGGTGACGGCGCCGAACCACAAGGGCGTGCTTGTGATTGCGCCGCCGCTGCCGCCGGGGTGCCTGTCCACGGTGTGGGGGGACGACGCGCGCTTCGTCTCCACGTACTTCTCCAGCTTCGACACGCCCCTCTACAACACCTTCGACTGGGCCACGCGCGACGAGGACGGGGACTACTTCATCCTGGGCCGCACGGACGACGTCATCAACGTGGCGGGCCACCGGCTGGGCACGCGGGAGATTGAAGAGGCCATCAGCGGCCACCCGGGCATCGCGGAGGTGGCGGTGGTGGGCGTGAAGGACGAACTCAAGGGCCAGGTGGTGATGGCCTTCGCCGTGCCCAGGGACCCCGCGCGCCTGCACCGCGAGGAGGACCGCGACGCCCTCGCCCGCGAGGTGATGGACACGGTGGGCCGCACGCTGGGGGCCGTGGCCCGCCCCGCGGCCGTGTACGTGGTGGCGAACCTGCCGAAGACGCGCTCCGGCAAGCTGCTGCGCCGCAGCATCCAGGCGGTGGCGGAGGACCGCGAGCCGGGCGACCTCACCACCATCGAGGACCCGGGCGCCCTGGAGGGCATCCAGGCCGCCGTGAAGGCGCGGCCCGCGAAGCCCTGAAACAGGACGAGCCCCCGACGCGGTCGCCTGGGCCGAGGCGACCGCTCCGGGGGCCCGTGGACGGCCTGCCTGCTGCCTACTGCCCGGAGCTCACCGTGAAGGTGGAGCCGGAGTACGCGGTGTAGCCGCGGATGAGCACGTAGTACGTGCCCGACTGCGCGGCGTTGATGGTGCAGGACTCGTCGGTGGTGGCGCCCGCGGAGCGGCAGTCGTAGTTGCTGGTCGTGGGCGCGCTGCCGAACTTCACGTACAGGTCGGCGTCACCCGTGCCGCCGGCGAGCTGGAAGCGCATCGCGGTGGCGCCGGACGGCTTGACGTAGCTGAGGTTCGTGTTGCTGTTGCGGGAGCCGGAGACGTTGGTCAGCGTCGCGAGGGTCGTCCAGGTCGGCGGCGCGGCCACGCCCACGGCGGTCCACGCCTCGTTGACGGACGTGGCGGCGCTGGAGCCGTACAGGTCGGCGGCGGCCTGCGCGGTGGCGCCGCGCGCGTCGGAGAAGGTGCTGCCCGGCGTCAGGTAGACGGTGTTCGCGCGGTAGAAGATGGCCGCGCCCTTCTGGATGCTGGCGTAGGTGTTGGCGTCGAGCGCGGGCACCACGTTGCTCGTCTTGCCGCGCGGGTGCGTGCCGCCGTTGACCATCAGGTGGAACGCCAGGTTCGCGATGCCGGAGTTCCAGTGCACGCCGCCGCTGTCGGACGTGCCGGTGTAGCGCGTGGGGTAGTAGTCGTAGTCCCCCGCGATGGCCGGGTCGTTCATGTAGCGCAAGGCGTCGCCCGCGGTGCCCGGCGTCCAGCACTCCTCGCCAATCTTCCAGGTGTTGGCGCTGACGGCGCCGTCCCGGTACGCCTCGATGGAGGCGCCGAAGATGTCGGACATGGCCTCGTTCAGCGCGCCGGACTCGTTGGCGTAGATGAGCTCCGAGGACGTGTCGGTGACGGCGTGCGTGAGCTCGTGGCCGACGACGTCCAGCACCGTCAGCGCGCTGGACTGCACGCCGTCGCCGTCGCCGTAGACCATCTGCGTCCCGTCCCAGAACGCGTTCACGTAGTTCTTGCTGTAGTGGACGCTGGAGGTGAGCGTCGTGCCCAGCCCGTCGTAGCTGTCCCGGCCGAACACGTTGGCGTAGAAGTCATACGTGAAGCCCGCGTTGTCGTGGGCCTGGTCCAGCAGCACGTCGCCGGACGCGCCCTGGCCCTCGCTGCGCACCAGCGTGCCCGGCAGCGTCGTGCGGTTCTTCGCCGTGTACGTCTTGCGGTTGCGGTTGGTCTGCAGGTTGTCGAAGCCCCAGACGGTGTCGCCCGTCCGCGCGTCGATGAAGACGTTGGGCATGGAGGGCAGGCCGTCCACGTCCACCGTCGCCAGCTGCACGCGCCACGTCAGGCGGGTGTCCTTCGCGTCCGCGAGGATCTGCAGGTCCGCCCGGGGCGCGCCCGTGAGCACGCTGCCCGCCGCCTCCTGAGCGGCCACCGCGCGCTGGATGGCCTCGTCCGCCTTGAGCCGGGGCGTGGTCTCCACCTTGAGGTCGCGCACGAGCCGGTCCGTCACGCCCTCGACCGCGCCGTTCGCGCCCAGGTGGACGATGGCCGCCGCGCCAAAGACAGGCACGCCCTGGAAGGTCTGCGTGAGGCGCTCATGCGCCTGGCCCCGCGAATCCACGTGGAAGCGCCGCGAGGTCAGCTCCCCCGCGCCCTTGAAGAAGCCGGGGCGCTCCGCCTGGAGCCGGCGCAGGCCGTCGCCACGCACGGGCTTCGCGGCCAGCGCGCTGCCCTGCTGGTCCACGGCCTTCGAACTGTCTTCAATGGTTTCAGTCGGACCGCAGGCACTTCCCAGCAGCAGCAAGGAAGCGAGCGAGGCGTAATGACGGATGCGCATGGAGGACTCCGGTTCGCGCGGTGAGCGCTTTCCAGGGGGTGTGGTTTCACCCAGAAAGTAAAATTCCTGGGTAATTCAGGAGACTCGGGGAGCCGTGAAACGGCCACGGCGCCGATCAGCGAGGCCCTGCGCCCACACACGCGATGTCCAGGTGACACGCACCTTGCTTCAGCCCCGGCGCTTCGCCTCGCGCTTCGCGCCGGGCGGGACGGGGTCCTTGGGCAGGTGCCGCAACCCCATCCACCCGAGCGCCGCGACGTGGCGGGCCACGTTCTCCGTGGAGAAGGACTTGCCCTCCGCGGCCCACCAGTGGCCCACCTGCGTCACCATGCCCACCAGCGCGTTGGCGTAGATGGGCGCCACCTTGGACGGGTAGCCGGCGCGCTCGAACTCGCTGCGGAAGACGTCCCCCACGCGCTGGGCCAGGTCGTCGATGACGCGCGTCAGCCCGCGCCGCGCCGCCGCCGTGGGCGAGTCCCGCGTGAGCACCGCGAAGCCCGCCGGTTCGTCCTTCACGTAGGCCATGAACGCCAGCACCGCGTCCTCGAAGCGCTGCCGGGGCGTGCCCTGCGCGATGCGCGCCGACACGCGCGCCACCAGGTCGTCCATCTCCCGGTCCACGATGGCCGCGTACAGCCCCTCCTTCGCGCCGAAGTGCTCGTAGACGATGGGCTTGGACACGCCTGCCTGCTGGGCAACCTCCTCGATGGAGGTCGCCTCGTAGCCCTTCGACGCGAAGACCGCCCGCCCAATCTCCATCAACTGGACCCGGCGCTCGGCGCCCGTCAGCCGCTGTCTCTTCTTCAAGTTGACCTCGAACCTACCCACCGGTAACTTACCGGACCGGAACCTACCATCTCGTAGGTACGGCGAGGAGCCGACACCGTCATGAAATGCCGCGTTTCGAAGGGTGTCGAGTCCGCCATGGGGCGCGCGTGAGCGCGGCGGCGCCTGGAATGGAGAAGCCGAAGCTGCGGGGCGTGCTGCACCAGTGGGCGGCGGCGTTCGCGGTGGGGGCGGGGGTGGTGCTGGTGGCGATGGCGCCCACGCCGCGCACGGTGCTGGCGTCCTCGCTGTATGCGCTGAGCCTGGTGGGGCTGTTCACCATCAGCGCGACGTACCACCGGGTGAACTGGTCGCCGGGGGCTCGCGCGTGGATGCGGCGGGCGGACCACGCGGCCATCTTCCTGCTCATCGCGGGGACGTACACGCCGGTCATCCTGCTGGGGCTGCCGCCGGAGGTGGGCAACACGCTGATGGCGTGGCTCTACGCGGGCGCGGTGCTGGGCATCCTGCAGTCGCTGTTCTGGGTGGCGCGCCCAAGTGGGTGACGGCGGCGCTGGCCATCGGGGTGGGGTGGACGATGATGCCGTACTTCGGCGACGTCTTCCGCGCGCTGGGCACCTCCGCCATCGTGCTCATCCTTGGCGGAGGGTTGGCGTACACGCTGGGGGCGCTCGCGTATGCCTTCAAGCGGCCCAACCCCCGGCCCGGCGTCTTCGGCTACCACGAGGTGTTCCACGCCATGACGCTGGTGGGCGCGGGGCTGCACTTCGTGCTGGTGCTGCGCATGGTGCGCGCGGCGGGGTAGGGCGTCTGTCTTTCCCGGCCGGACTGCGCTAGAGCAGCGCTCCGGAGGGGACATGTCCATTCATCTTCGTGGAGTGCTGTGGGTCGCGGTCCTGGCGATGGGGCAGGGCTGCGCGACGTCGAACGCGCTGAGGGATCCGGAACTGCGGCGGCGGGCGGCGAACATCGCCATCGTCAAGGCGGAGGAACTGCCCCAGCGGAAGTTCAAGTTCCTGGGCGAGGTCGAGGCGGCCACCTGCACCAGTGGCATCTACCGGACCAACTACTCGCCCGCGGCCCTCCAGGAGATGCTGAAGGGCGAGGCCGCGCGGCTGGAGGCCGACGCCGTCACCAACGTGGCGTGCGGCGAGGGCGGCGTGCGCTTCCAATGCTGGACGTCCTACGAGTGCCGGGGAGACGCCATCCGCTGGGAGGGACCTCCCTCGAACGCCGCCTCGGAGCCGAAGTTCACGCTCCTCCAGCGGGAGTAACGGCGGCGGGCGCTTGTCTCAGCGGCCCGCGACGGCGGCGAACCGGCGCTTCGAGGCCGCCTGCTCCGGGGCCTTCCGGCCCAGGTACGTCTCTCCCCAGGATTTGAGCGCGGAAATCACGCCGCGCGGTGTCTGGCCTTGCGGCGTGAGGCTGTATTCCACGCGCGGAGGAACCTCCGCGTACACCTGCCGGTGCACGAGCCCGCTCTCCTCCAGCTCGCGCAGGTGCTGCGTGAGCATCCGCTGCGTGACGTCCGGGATGCGCTTGCGCAGCTCCC
This sequence comes from Corallococcus sp. 4LFB, assembly GCF_046520365.1. Lineage (NCBI taxonomy): Bacteria > Pseudomonadati > Myxococcota > Myxococcia > Myxococcales > Myxococcaceae > Corallococcus > Corallococcus sp. 4LFB. The sequence continues at coordinate 2,802 of NZ_JBKGHJ010000029.1, read as the reverse complement.
CGAAGCGCAGCGTGCCTTCGAGCAGGTGGTAGAGGATGAGCCCCTTCCACTTGCCGCCAATCACATCCAGCGTCGCGGACACCGGACACCCCGCGGAGCAGTCATGGGTCTTGTGCCGGGCCATGGTTCCCTTTTTGTACGTATGGGCGGAAATCCTGCGTACTTGTCCCCTTCAACCTTCGGGAGCGCGAAGCCCGGCACGGACTCCGAGCTGCACGTCGTGGACGCGCGCCTCGTGGGCCGCGAGCCCAAGGGGCTGACGTTCGCCCAGGAGGCCGCGCTGCCCCTCACCTCCATCACCGCCTGGGAGCTGCTGTTCGAGCGCCTGGGCGTGCCCCGGCGCAAGACGGGCACCCCGAAGGACGCGCTGCTCATGGTGGGCGGCGCGGGCGGCGTGGGGTCCATGGCCATCCAGCTCGCCAGCAAGCTGACGGACCTCACGGTCATCGCCACCGCGTCGCGGCCGGAGACGGTGGAGTGGTGCAAGTCCCTGGGCGCGCACCACGTGGTGGACCACCGCCAGCCGCTGGCGGCGCAGGTGCGGGCGCTGGTGCCGGGCGGCGTGCGCTACGTGATGGCGCTCACCGCGACGGAGCAGCACTTCGCGCAGCTGGTGGAGCTGATGGCCCCGTTCGGGCACCTGGGCATCATCGACGACCCGCAGACGCCGCTGGACGTGAACGCGATGAAGCGCAAGAGCCTGGCGCTGCACTGGGAGCTGATGTTCACCCGCGCCCTCTACGACGCGGATCCGCTGTCCCAGCAGCGGCTGCTCGACACCGTGGCGGACCTGGTGGAGGCGGGGACGCTGCGCACCACCATGACCCAGGACTTCGGGCCGCTCACCGCCGCCAACCTGCGGCGCGCGCACGCGGCGGTGGAGACGGGCCGCACGCTGGGGAAGATTGTGCTGAGCGGCTTTCCCTGAAGCGTTCCGGAGGCCGTGAAGTCCGCCGCGCCCGCCGGTAGACTCGCGGGCCTCTTGGACCCCGTGGAAGACGCATCCGGAAGCGCGTGGCGAGCCTGGGCGAAGCGGGCCGCCGCGTGGTCCGCGCCCGCGCTCTTCTCCGCGCTGGAGACGTACACCTTCAGCCGGGGCATGCCCGAGCCGCCCGCGCTATGGCGGGTGCTCGCCGGGCAGATGCCCGCCTGGTACGTGTGGCTGCCGCTCACGCCGTGGCTCGCCCGGCTCGCGGCGCGCGAGCCCTTGAGCCCCCGCGTCCGCGCCCGGTGCTCGTGCACCTGGCGGCGTGCCTGGGCGTGGGGGCCCTCTTCGCGGGTGTGTACGCGGTGACGACGGCCGGGTTCATGCCCATGCCTGGAAGGGAGACGGCCTGGGCCGCGCGCTGGCTGCAGGTGTGGTGGGGCTGGCTGCCGATGATGGGCATGGCCTACGCGACGGTGCTGGCGGTGGCCTCCGCCACCCGGGCCTCCCAGCGAGCGCGGGACAGCGAGCGGCAGGCCGCGGCGCTCGCGGTGCAGCTGGCCGAGTCCCGGCTGCTCGCGCTCCAGACGCAGCTGCAACCGCACTTCTTGTTCAACACGCTCAACGCCATCGTCGTGCTGGTGCGCGAGCGGGAGACGGAGGAGGCCGCGCGCATGCTGGTGTTGCTGAGCGACCTGCTTCGTCAGCTGCTCCAGCAGGGCGCCACCCAGGAGGTGTCCCTGCGCGACGAGGTGGCCGTGCTGTCGCGCTACCTGGAGCTCCAGCAGCTGCGCTTCGCGGACCGGCTGCGCGTGGAGTGGGCCGTGGAGCCGGACGCGCTGGAGGCCCGAGTGCCCCACCTGGTGCTCCAGCCGCTCGCGGAGAACGCGCTCCGTCACGGCATCGGCATGCGGTCCGCGGCCGGGGTGCTGCGCATCAGTGCGCGGCGGTGCGGTGACGCGCTGGAGCTGACCGTGAGTGACGACGGTCCGGGACTGCCTCGGGACTTCGATCTGGAAGCGGCCAGGGGGATTGGCCTGTCGAACACGCGAGCGCGCCTGTCGCAGCTCTACGGAGACGCGGGGCAGCTTCGCGTCGCCAACGCGGAAGGGCAGGGCGCCGTGGCCACGGTCCTGTTGCCGTGGCGTTCCATGCCGGGCACCGCCGGGGTGGCGCATGGTTGAGCCGTGCGTGGAGGCTGGCCGCCGAATCACAGTGAGATGGGGCAGGCCTTGCCGCACCCATCATGTGTCTCCGGAGCGGTACATGGCTGAGCCGCGGATGCTGCTGGTGGACGATGAGCCATTGGCCCGGAATGGATTGCGGCAGGCCCTGGCGCGTCATCCGGACGCCTCTGGAGTGGCGCATGGCTGAGCCGCGAGTGCTGCTGGTGGATGACCAGCCGTTGGCCCGCAGGGGATTGCGGACGGCACTGACGCGCCATCCGGACGCCTCTGGAGTGGCGCATGGTGAGCTACGGGTGCTACTGGTGGACGATGAGCCGCTGGCCCGTAAGGGATTGCGTCAGGCTCTCGCACGCCATCCGGACGCCGGGGTGTGCGGTGAGTGCCGCGATGGCCGGGAGGCGGTGGAGGCCATCCGCGCCCAGCGGCCCCACCTGGTGCTGCTGGACGTGCAGATGCCGGAGTTGGATGGTTTCGGCGTGCTGCGCGAAGTAGGCGCGGAGCACATGCCCGCCGTCATCTTCGTCACCGCGTTCGACACCTTCGCCGTGAAGGCCTTCACCGTGCACGCGGTGGACTACCTGGTGAAGCCCTTCGACGACGCGCGCTTCGACGAGGCGCTGGCCCGGGCCCGCCAGCGGCTGCGCGCGGGCGAGGCCGCGGCGCTGGGGCGGCGGCTGGCGGACCTGCTGG
>NZ_JBKGHJ010000299.1:0-10862 GCF_046520365.1 Corallococcus sp. 4LFB | reverse complement strand
TGGGAGCTGGTCCGACAGTCGGAGCGGTTCGCGCCGTCCGGGCCAGGGGCCTCACTGGTCCGGCTGAGAAACTGAGAACGGGTCCGACAGTCGGACCGGTTCGTGCCGTCCGGGCCAGGGGCCTCGCTGGTCTGACTGAAGAGCTGGGAGCTGGTCCGACAGTCGGACCAGTTCGCGCCGCCCGGGCCCCTGGGCCCCTGGGTCCGCGCCTGCCTGACACCGGATGAGGACGGGCCGGCCTCGCGCCCAGGTCAGTCCCTCTTGCGATGTGATGTGCTCATCCGGCGGTGCAGCCTCATGGCGCGGCGCGCGAACAGGCCGCCGTGTCGTCGCGCTGGATGACGCCCTCTTTCATCACGAAGAAGACCTTCTGCGTGACGCGGATGTCCTTCAGCGGATCGCCCGGCACGGCGACGACGTCCGCCAGCTTCCCGGGCTCCAGCGTCCCCAGCCGGTCCGCCACGCCCAGCAACTCCGCCGCGTTCACCGTGGCGGTGCGCAGGGCCTCCGCCGGCGTGAGGCCTGCCTCCACCAGCAGCGCGAACTCCTGCGCGTTACGGCCGTGCTCGAACACTCCCGCGTCCGTGCCGAAGGCGATGCGCACCCCCAGGGCAATCGCCTTGCGCAGCACGTGCTCCCTTCGCTTGTCCACGGCGCGCAGCTTGGCGACGGTGGCCGGGGGGAGCTTGCCCTGGTCCGCCAGCTCCTTCACCCCGAAGAAGGCCAGGGCGGTGGGCACGTACCAGGTGCCCTTCTGCTTCATCAGCGCCACGCCCTCGTCGTCCATCAACGTGCCGTGCTCGATGGAGTCCACGCCCGCGCGGATGGCCCGCTTCGCCCCTTCCGCACCATGCGCGTGCGCGGCCACCTTGCGCCGGTGCGCGTGGGCTTCATCCACCACCGCGTCCAGCTCCGCCTGGGTGAGCTGCGGCGCGTCGGGGTCCGCGTTGAGGCTCATCACGCCCCCCGTGGCGCACACCTTGATGACGTCCGCGCCGTACTTCACGTTCTCGCGCACCTTGGCGCGCAGCGCGTCCGGGCCATCCGCCACGCCGGGGCTGGCGTCGTGGGCCAGCAGGCCCTTGCGGAACGAGTTGCCGTAGTCGCAGTGCCCGCCCGTGGAGCTGAGGCTGGACGTCGCCGCGAGGATGCGCGGCCCCACCACGGTGCCTCGCGCGATGGCGTTGCGCAGGCCTATGTCGATGAAGTCCTCCGCCCCCAGGTTGCGCACGGTGGTGAAGCCCGCCATCAACGTCGCCCGGGCCCACGGCAGCGTGTCCAGCGTCTGCTCGGGAATGGTGCGCTGGAAGCTGTCCACCAGGTCCTTGCGCCAGTCCGGGCCGGGCTCCACGGTCAGGTGCGTGTGCGCGTCCATGAAGCCCGGCAGCAGCGTGGCGTCGCCCAGGTCCACGACGCTCGCGCCTTCCGGTACGGGCGCCTTCGGTCCCACGCCCACCACCCTTCCCTCCGACACCACCACCACCCCCGGGGTGATGACCTTGCCCGCCTTCGCATCGAAGAGGCGGGCGGCCTTCAGGACCTGGACCCGGGCGGGTGCGGCGGCGGAGGACGACAACGACAGCAGGAGGGAACCGAAGAGCAGAGCGCGTCGCAAGGTCCCGCGATGCTACAGCCTTGTTTCATCCCGCGCGCAGCCGGTCGAACTCCACGGCGCAGTGCGCGGAGAACACCTTCACCTCGTGTCCGTGGGCACGCACCAGCCCGCGCAGCCGCTCCTGGTTCTGGAGCCGCGTGGCGTTGTCCACCGACTTCAACTTCTGGAACAGCGCCACGCCCCACGGGCTTCGCGGCGCCACCAGGTCCACCTCGCGGTGGCTGAAGTACGCGTCCCCCGCGTGCAGCACCCAGCCCCCGGACCCCTTCACCGCGACGCCGCAGTGGCCCGCGGTGTGGCCCGTCAGCGGCACCAGCACCACCTCCGCGTCCAGGCCCGGAATCACCCGCACCGACTCGAAGCCGAACCAGCGCTCCCCTTCCACGGCGTACCGGCTCCACTTCGGCCCGTGTGACCACTGGACCGGCTTGTACCCGAACTTCGCGCCGGCCTCCGGCGGCACCATGGCCGCGGCGTGCTCGTCCCCGAAGACGTGGACCTGGGCGTCCGGGAAGTCCGCCAGCCCCCCGACGTGGTCCAGGTCCAGGTGCGTGGGCACGATGTGCCGGACGTCCTCGCGCCGGAAGCCCAGGCGCTCCACCTGGGCCAGCGCCGTCTCCGCCGGATCCAACCGGGGCGCGTTCCGCTTCACGAAGCGCTGGCCCAGCCGGCCCTTCGCGTCCTGCACGTCCCGGGTCCCCAGCCCCGTGTCCACGAGGACGAGCCCCCGCGACGTCTCCAGCAACAGGCAGTGGCAGACCATCCGGGCCCGCTCGAACAGCCCGCCCGAGCCCGTGACGAACCGGGCGCTGGCGGGACACAGGGTTCCGCAGTTGAGGTGGTGGATTCGCATGCCCGGCAAGGTACGCACCGGGCCCCGGTGCCCGATTGGAGGAATCGGCCATGCGCTCCGGCGCCGCTTGAAAGCCCCGGCCCGGCCGCCCCATGCTTCCCGGCGATGGCCGCTCCGCCCGACACCGCGCTGGCCCCCCGGGCCGACCTGTCCCGCTTCATCCAGCGCGTGCGCGTCCTGTGGCGAGGCCCCTCCGCGGGCGACTACCTCCGCGTGCCGGACGGCACCGTCGAGCTGGTGGTCCGCGTCACCCCCACCACCTGCGACGTGCACGCCCTGGGACCCAGGGAGCAGGCGCTGCGCAAGGCGCCCTCGGAGGTGCCGCCCGACACGCTGGGCATCCAGTTCAAGCCCGGCGGCGCCTACCCCTTCTTCGGCCTGCCCATGTCGGAGCTGGCCCACCGGTCGCTCTCCATCGACACGCTCTGGGGCAAGGCGGACGGGGCCCGGCTCCGGGCCTCATTGGCCCAGGCCCCCACCTCCCACGCCCGCCTGCGCACGCTCGAGGCCGCGCTCGTGGACCGGCTCCACCGGGACGACGTCTTCGAACCGGCCGCCGCGTACCTCGTGCGGCGCGGCATCCGCCTGCTCACGGACGCCGTGGACCTCCCCCGCGTCGCGGACCTGGCCCGCACCCTGGGCGTGAGCGAACGGCACCTGCGCCGCGCCTTCGACGACGTGCTCGGCATGGGACCCAAGTCCTATGCCCGGCTCGTGCGCTTCCAGCGCGCGCTCCGGGCCTCCACCGTCCAGGGCCAGGGCGCACGGCCGGACTGGGGCGCCATCGCCGCCGGTGCTGGCTACTATGATCAGGCCCACCTCATCGCGGACTTCCGGGCCGTGCTGGGCACCACGCCCGGGGCGTGGTCGCGGGCCCGGGCGGCCTGAGCCGGCTCGGACGCGGTGCGTCGGGACGCGGCGGGTGAGAAATCCGCCTGCCTGCCGGGGGTCCTGGGGAATCGTTCGGGCGCTCGGACGTTGTGCTGCGGGCGTGGGCGTTTTCCCAGCTTGACCGTCGCCAGGCCATCCCTCACAAACGCCCCGTCCCCGCGGGCCTCCGTCCCGCGGCCCGAAAGGATCCCATTCATGAAGCGATTGATCGTCATCGCCGCCCTCGTGGGTGCCGCCCCGGCGCTCGCCGATGAAGGCATGTGGACGTACAACAACTTCCCCGCCGCCAAGGTGAAGGAGAAGTACGGCTTCGAGCCGAGCCAGCAGTGGCTGGAGAAGCTCCGCCTGGGCGCGGTGCGTCTGGCCGGCGGCTGTTCCGCCAGCTTCGTGTCGCCGGATGGCCTGGTGATGACGAACCACCACTGCGCGCGCGGCTGCATCGAGCAGCTGTCCACCGCGAAGCAGGACTACCTGGCCAACGGCTTCTACGCGAAGACGCAGGCCGAGGAGAAGCAGTGCCCGGCGATGGAGGTGAACCAGCTCGTCGAGATCACCGACGTGACGGAGCAGCTCAACAAGGCCACCCAGTCGATGACCGGCAAGCAGTACTCGGACACGCTGAAGGCGGAGATGGCCAAGGTGGAGAAGGCCTGCGCCAACGGCGACGACAAGGTGCGCTGTGACGTCGTCACGCTGTACCAGGGCGGCAAGTACAACCTCTACAAGTACCGCCGCTTCCAGGACGTGCGCCTGGTGTTCGCCCCGGAGCACGCCATCGCCTTCTTCGGCGGTGACCCGGACAACTTCGAGTTCCCCCGCTACGACCTGGACGTGTCCTTCGTGCGCGTCTACCAGGACAAGCAGCCGGTGAAGACGCCGGACTACTTCAAGTGGTCCGAGCACGGCGCCAAGGAGAACGAGCTCACGTTCGTGGCGGGCAACCCGGGCCGCACCTCGCGCGCGCTGACCATCGCGGAGCTGGAGTACATCCGCGACGTGTCCATGCCCAAGACGCTCATGTACCTGTCCGAGCTGCGCGGCATGCTCACCGAGTTCCAGAAGCGCGGCCCGGAGCAGAAGCGCATCTCCAGCAACATCCTGTTCGGCGTGGAGAACGCCCTCAAGGCGTCCAAGGGCCGCCACGAGGCGCTGCTGGACAAGCAGTTCTTCGCCTCCAAGGTCGCCGCGGAGCAGGAGCTGCGCAAGAAGGTCGCCGCGAACCCGGAGATGAAGAAGAAGTACGCCGCGGCGTGGGAGGAGATCGCCAAGGCGGAGGCGCAGCTCGTCAACCTGCGCAAGGACCTGAACTACATCGAGCAGGGCCAGGGCCTGTCCTCCACCCTGTTCGGCATCGCCAAGACGCTGGTGCGCGCCGGCGACGAGCTGCCCAAGGACAACGGCCAGCGGCTGCGCGAGTTCAACGACGCCAACCAGCCCGCGCTCAAGGCGCAGCTGTTCAGCCCCGCGCCCATCTACCCGGAGCTGGAGATCGCCCGCCTGACGTTCAGCCTCACCAAGCTGCGTGAGGAGCTGGGCGCCAAGCACCCGTTCGTGAAGAAGGTGCTGGGCAAGGAGTCCCCGGAGCAGGTCGCCACCCGCGTGGTGAAGGGCACGAAGCTGCGGGACGTGAAGGCGCGCAAGGCGCTCTTCGAAGGCGGCAAGAAGGCCGTGGACGCGTCCAAGGACCCGATGATCCAGCTGGCCGCGCTGGTGGACCCCGACGCGCGCGCCATCCGCAAGAAGTTCGAGGACGAAGTGGAGTCCGTCATCCGGAAGAACAGCGAGCTCGTCGCCAAGGCGAAGTTCGACATCTACGGCACCAGCCAGTACCCGGACGCGACGTTCTCCCCGCGCGTGTCGTTCGGCGCGGTGAAGGGCTACATGGAGGACGGTGAGAAGGTCGCGCCCATCACCCAGATGGCCGGCACCTTCGAGCACGCCACGGGCCAGGAGCCGTTCGCCCTGCCCAAGTCGTGGGTGAAGTCGGAGAAGGTCATCGACGGCACCACGCCGATGAACTTCGTCACCACCAACGACATCATCGGCGGCAACTCCGGCTCGCCCGTGGTGAACAAGAACCAGGAGATCGTCGGCCTGGTGTTCGACGGCAACATCCAGTCGCTGGGCGGCGAGTACGGCTTCGACGAGTCCGTGAACCGCACGGTGGCCGTGCACTCGGACGCCATCATCGAGGCGCTCCAGAAGATCTACGGCGCCAACCGCGTCCTGGAAGAGCTGCGCCCCGGCAGCACCAAGGTGCCGCCGGTGAAGGCGAACCCGGCGGGGTAGTCCTCCCCACCGCGTCCTGAAGTCCCCAGAGGTTGCCCGGTGCGAACCGGGCAGCCTCTTCTTCTTGCTAGCGTGCGCCCCATGTCGCACGACGCCCGAAGTGAGCAGTTCATGCGGGAAGGCTTCCTCCGGCTGGACGGGGCCTTCCCCCGCGAGCTCGCGGACGAGGCCCGGGCCCTCCTCTGGAGGGACACGGGCTGTGACCCGGACAAGCCCGCCACCTGGACCCGGCCCGTCATCCGCCTGGGCATGTACAGCCAGCAGCCCTTCGTGGACGCCGCGAACACGCCCGTGCTGCACGCGGCGTTCGACGCGCTCGTGGGGGCCGGCCGGTGGCTGCCGTGCCGGGCCATGGGCACGTTCCCGGTGCGCTTCCCCTCCCCCAATGGCCTGGAGGCCGACCCGGGCGACGCGGGGTGGCACATCGACGTGGGCTTCGACTTCGACAAGCCGGACTTCATGGACTGGCGCGCCAACGTCGCCTCCAGGGGCCGGGCGCTGCTGATGCTCTTCCTCTTCTCCGACGTGGGCGAGCACGACGCGCCCACGCGCATCCGGGTGGGCTCACACCAGGACGTGGCCCGGCGGCTGGGCCCCGCAGGCGAGGCGGGCCTGACGCTCCGGCAGCTCGCGGCCAACGGCTTTTCGGAGTCCGCCCACCGGCGGGAGGTGCTGGCCACGGGCGAGGCGGGCACCGTCTACCTGTGCCACCCCTTCCTCGTGCACTCCGCACAAGCCCACCGGGGAACGCGGCCGCGCTTCATGGCGCAGCCGCCGCTCTTGCCCCGGGAGCCGTTGAGCCTGGCCCGGCTCCCGGAGGACACGTCGCCGGTGGAGGAGGCCATCCGGCGCGCGGTGACCTGACCGCCCCGGGCCCTACGGCCGCCTCACTCCCACTCGATGGTGGCGGGCGGCTTGGAGGAGATGTCGTAGACGACGCGGTTGATGCCGCGCACCTCGTTGGTGATGCGCGAGGAGATGCGCTCCAGGATGGGGTACGGGATGCGCGCCCAGTCCGCCGTCATGCCGTCCACGCTGGTGACGGCGCGCAGCACGCAGGTGGACTCGTAGGTGCGCTCGTCGCCCATCACGCCCACGCTCTGCACCGGCAGCAGCACGGCGAAGGCCTGCCACACCTCCTTGTAGAGGCCGGCCTTGTGGATCTCCTCCTGCACGATGGCGTCCGCGCGGCGCACCAGGTCCAGGCGCTTCTCGTTCACCTCGCCCAGCACGCGGATGGCCAGGCCGGGGCCCGGGAAGGGCTGGCGGGAGACCATCTCGTCCGGCAGGCCCAGCTCGCGGCCCAGGGCGCGGACCTCGTCCTTGAAGAGCTCGCGCAGGGGCTCCACCAGCTTGAGCTTCATGTGCTCCGGCAGGCCGCCCACGTTGTGGTGGCTCTTGATGGTGACGGACGGGCCCTTCCAGGACACGGACTCGATGACGTCCGGGTACAGCGTGCCCTGCGCCAGGAAGCCCGCGTCCTGCACGTCGCGCGAGGCCTCCTCGAAGACGGCGATGAACTCCCGGCCGATGATCTTCCGCTTCTGCTCCGGATCCGTGACGCCGGCCAGCTTCGACAGGAAGCGCTCGCGCGCGTCCACCGTCTTGAGCGGCACGTGGAAGCGGTCCACGAAGAGCGCCTCCACCTGCGCGCGCTCGCCCTGCCTGAGGACGCCGTTGTCCACGAAGATGCACTGGAGCCGGGGGCCGATGGCCCGGTGCAGCAGGAGCGCCGCCACGGAGCTGTCCACGCCGCCGGAGAGCCCGCAGATGACGCGGCCCTCTTCCCCCACCTGCTTGCGGATGGTCTCCACCGCCTCGTCGATGAAGCCCTTCATCGTCCAGGAGCCGGTGACCTTGCAGTCGGTGAAGAGGAAGGCGCGCAGCATGGCCTTGCCCTGCGGCGTGTGGACCACCTCCGGGTGGAACTGGAAGCCGTACCAGGGGTTCGTCTTGTGGGCCGCCGCCGCGAAGGGCGAGTTGCCGCTGCGGCCGATGGCCTCGAAGCCGGGCGGCAGCTCGTCCACCCGGTCGCCGTGGCTCATCCACACCTGCACCTGGTCGCCCGGGCGGAACTCCGCGAAGGGGCCGCGCGCGGTGAGGACCTCCACCGCCGCGCTGCCGAACTCGCGGTGCGCTCCCCGGTCGATGCGGCCGCCCAGGAGCTTGGCGAGGAGTTGGAGCCCATAGCAGATGCCCAGGACGGGGACGCCGGCCTCGAAGACGTAGGGGTCGCAGCGCGGGGAGCCGGGCGCTTCCACGGACGCCGGCCCGCCGGAGAGGATGATGCCCTTCGGCGCGAACTGGCGGATGTCGGCGGCGGGGAGGTCCGGGCGGTGGATCTCACAGTAGACGCCCAGCTCGCGCACCCTCCGGGCGATGAGCTGGGTGTACTGGCTCCCGAAATCAAGGATCAGGATCTTCTCGGAGTGCAGGTCCACCGGCGATTCTCCCAGGGGGCGTCGTTGACGGGTGGGGGCCCTTATCGCTACAAACTTCGGGAAATCAACGCTGAAAGGCCGTCAATTGTTCGTGCGCCGCCTGTCCGCTTCCACTGCAGCAGCCATGCTCCTCCTGTCCGCTTCGGGGTGCGTGAAGGAGATCACCTCCGACGAACGCCTGGAGCGAGACACCCGCAGCGTCGCGGTGAAGGACGCGCCCGGGGTCACGGAGCTGTCCAAGCTCACCTGTGACGACACCACCCAGCCCCTCAACAAGGCGCGGGACGTGAACCGTCCGGAGTCGGACCGGTTGATCGACTACGTCAACCTGTACTCGTCCCTGAAGGACCGCACGCACACCTTCGAGGACGCCATGGCCCGCAACCCGGACCTGAGCTACCGCGAGGGCAGCCAGGGCCTGGTCAACGCCAAGGACACCTGCATCCAGCAGACCGCGGACGTCCGGGTGGAGTTCGAGACCTACCTGCGCGAGCTGGTGGACGTGCCCACGGTGCAGGAGATCAAGGGGGGCAACACCGTCACGGTGGCCCGCCTGGACTTCGCCACCCTGAAGAAGGCCATCGAGACGCTGGACCCGGACGACCGCGAGCAGCTGCTCCAGCGCGTGGGCGCCGCGGAGAAGCGCATCTCCACCCTGGCCGCCCCCGCCGAGGACACGTCCAGCGGCGGCAAGCGTCGCGGCAAGTAGGCCCCTGCCTGCCCTCCCCTGCCCCGGAGCTTCCCCCGGGGCGGGAGCCTCACCGCCCTACTCCATCCGGTAGTTGGGCGCTTCCTCGGTGATGATGACGTCGTGCACGTGGCTCTCCTTGAGCCCGGCGGACGTGATGCGCGTGAAGGTGGCCTTCGTGCGCAGCTCCTCGATGGTGGCGCACCCCACGTAGCCCATGCCGCTGCGGATGCCGCCCAGCATCTGGTGCACGTTCATGGAGAGCGTGCCCTTGTACGGGACGCGGCCCTCGATGCCCTCCGGCACCAGCTTCACCGCGTCCACGTCGGACTGGAAGTAGCGGTCCTTGGCGCCCTGCTTCATGGCGCCCAGGCTGCCCATGCCGCGGTAGCTCTTGTAGCTGCGGCCCTGGTACAGGATGACGTCGCCGGGGGACTCCTCGGTGCCGGCGAACAGCGAGCCGATCATCACGGAGCTGGCGCCCGCGGCGAGCGCCTTCACGATGTCGCCCGAGTACTTGATGCCGCCGTCGGAGATGATGGGGATGCCGTGCTTGTCCGCCTCGCGGGCGCAGTCATCCACCGCCGTCACCTGGGGCACGCCCACGCCGGCCACCACGCGGGTGGTGCAGATGGAGCCCGGGCCGATGCCCACCTTCACCGCGTCCACGCCCGCCTCAATCAGGGCGCGCGTGCCTTCGGCCGTGGCCACGTTGCCGGCGATGAGGTCGAAGCCCTTGAAGTTCTTGCGCGTGTCGCGCACGCCTTCAATCACGCCCTTCGAGTGGCCGTGCGCGGTGTCCACGACGATGACGTCCACGCCCGCCTTCACCAGCGCGTCGATGCGGGCCTCGCGGTCCGCGGACACGCCCACGGCGGCGGCGCAGAGCAGGCGGCCCTTGGCGTCCTTGGCGGCGTTGGGGTGGGTGCGGCGCTTCTCGATGTCCTTGATGGTGATGAGGCCCTTGAGCTCGTAGGCCTCGTTCACGACGAGGAGCTTCTCGATGCGGTGCTCGTGGAGGAGCTTCTGGGCGTCGTCGTGGGCGATGCCCTCGTGGCCGGTGACGAGCTTCGTCGTCATCACGTCCTCGACCTTCTGGGAGAGGTTCTTCTCGAAGCGCACGTCGCGGCTGGTGAGGATGCCCACCAGGCGCTTGCCCTGCACCACGGGCACGCCGGACACGCCGTGCATCTTCATCAGCTCCAGGGCGCGGGCGAGCGGTGCCTTGGGCTCGATGGTGATGGGGTCCACCACCATGCCGCTCTCGAACTTCTTGACCTTGAGGACCTCCAGGGCCTGCTGCTCGGGCGTCATGTTCTTGTGGATGACGCCGATGCCGCCCTCCTGCGCCATGGCGATGGCGGTGCGCGCCTCCGTCACGGTGTCCATGGCCGCGGACAGCAGGGGCACGTTCAGCCGGATGTTGCGCGTCAGGCGGGTGGTGAGGTCGGCATCACGCGGGGTGACGGCGCTCTCACCGGGCAGCAGGAGCACGTCGTCGAAGGTGAGGGCCAGCCGGATATCGGGGTTCAACATGGGGGCTCCCGGAGGCCCCGCGGGGCACCAGCGCCCGGCGGGTGCGTGTCCATACGGTTTGCGCGGCTGCCGCGCAACGGAAGAAGGTTTTTTGCCGCCCGTTCCCTCGGACTTCAGGTGATACTCGGCGTCCCACACACACTTCTTGGGACTTGGACCGGGCCTTGGCGGATTTGAATCAAGCGGGGGCGGTCGGGCTGGTGGTGAAGCTGCCCTTCGCCACCCCCGAGGAGTTCCTCGCGAAATACGGGGGCAACATCACCCGGGGCGGCATCTATTTGCGCGCCAAGGCCGTCCGCCCCCCGGGCACGGCCGTCACCCTGGACCTCCGCCTGGCAGGCGGCGACCGGCTCCTCTACACGGCGGCCATCGTCCACTTCGTCACCGGACAGCAGGGCCAGGGCATCTCCGGCATGGGCCTGAAGTTCGGGGAGGCGGACCCACCGACCCGCCGGTTCCTGGACGCCGCGGTCGCCGTGCTTCCGCACGCCCAGTCGGATCTGCCGCCCGTGCCCAACGGCGTGGGCCCCGCGGACTACACCGTCCCCG
>NZ_JBKGHJ010000298.1:0-10867 GCF_046520365.1 Corallococcus sp. 4LFB | reverse complement strand
CCCCGTCGCGTGCCGGCCATGAAGACCCAGGCGCACCGGACCGCGAAGGCGCGGACGCCGACGCGCCGGGCCGCGACGACGCGGTAGCGGGTGTCGGGGGCAGGGAAGCCGGGGCGCGTCCAGCTCGTGGCCCGGCGAGGGGGAGGGGAGCTGGACCGCGTCCGCCCCGCATCGGGGCGGGCACGGTGGGGCTTGTGCGGAGGCACGGCCTCTCACGAATTCGCGGATTCGCCGCATTTGTGCTCCTTTCCGTCCATGACCACCGGAAGCCATTCGCCTCCTCATGAGCCAGGCATGCGGCGCGCGGTATCGCGCTGGGAGATCGTCGGCTTCTCCATCAACGACGTCATCGGCAGCGGGGTCTATCTGCTGCCCGCGGCGGCCGCCGCGAACCTGGGCTCTGCCAGCACGGGCGCCGTCGTGCTCGCGGGGCTGGCGGTGCTGCTGCTCGTGCTCTGCTTCGCGGAGGCGGCCAGCTACTTCGACAAGCCCGGCAGCGCCTATCTCTACACGCGTGAAGCCTTTGGCGAACGGGTGGGGTTCCAGGTCGGCTGGATGACGTGGCTGGCGCGCGTCTCGTCCGTGGCCTCGTTGTCCGTCGGCTTCTCCCGCGCGCTGGGCTTCCTGTGGCCCGCGGCGAACTCGGGCCTGGGGCAGGGCCTGGCCATCGCCGTGCCCCTGCTCGCGCTCACCGCCGTCAACGTCGTGGGCGTGAAGGGCGGAACTCGCACCGCGGTGTTCCTCGCCGTCACCAAGACGGTGCCCCTGCTGGTGTTCATCGCCGTGGGCCTCTTCTCCGTGTCCGTGCCGCTGGCGACGTCGGTGGCGCCCAGGGAGGGAGGCAACCTGGGGTCCGCGGTGCTGCTGCTGCTGTTCGCCTATGCCGGCTTCGAGAACACGGCGGCGCCGGCGGGGGAGTTCAAGAACCCGCGCCGCGACGTGCCCTTCGCGCTCTTCGTGCAGATAGGCGTGGTCACGCTCATCTACACGGCGGTGCAGTGGGTGGCGCTGGGCACGCTGCCCGGCGTCGCGGACGCGCAGACGCCGCTCGCCAGCGCGGCCGCGCGGTTCCTCGGGGGTTGGGGTGGGCTCCTCATGACGGTGGGCGGGGTGCTGTCCATCCTGGGGACCAACAGCAACACCGTGCTCGCCGGGCCGCGCTATCTGTACGCGCTGGCCCAGGACGGCTTTGGCCCCGCGGCGCTCGCCACGCTGCATCCGCGCTACCGCACCCCGGCGGTCGCCATCCTCACGCAGACGGCCATCGCGCTGCCCCTGGCGTTCTCCGGCTCGTTCGAGGTGCTCGCCACGCTCTCCGTGGTGGCCCGGCTCGCCACGTACTTCGGCACGGCCCTGGCGGTGCCCGTGCTGCGCCGCAAGCTCCAGGCGCCCGAGAACGCGTTCCGCATTCCGGGTGGGCCCGTGATTCCCCTGGCCGCCGCGGCGCTGTGCGTCGTCTTCGCGCTGAGCGCTGAGCGCGAGAACCTCATCGCCGGAGCCGTCGCGCTCGCGGTGGGCTTCGTGCTCTACAGGTTCCAGCGCAAGCCGGACGGGAAGGCGGCGCTCGGATAGCGCTGCCGGACGAGGATCAGTCCGTTGGCGAGGGGGTGAGCGTGCCCGGGGGACCATGAGGCGGCTCGTCCTCTTCGCGCACCACTCCGCCGGGGGACCCGCGGGCTCCGGCGGGTGGATGTTCGGGCTCCAGGTCCTCCTTCGCTGACAAGCCGCCCCGATCAGTCCGACAGTCGAACTGGCTTCTCAAGGTCGCGCCCGGCACGCTCCCTGCGGCGCACTCACCGCCGGCTTCGTCAGGGGATGCGCTCAAGTCGGTTGGAATCAACAGCGCATCGCTGCCCAACTCCACGGAGAAGGCCTCCGCATGAGGAAGGGGAGCAACCTCATCCGCCGGGTGTTCCGCGCCAGTGGGTGTGAGGGCGCCGAGGCCCTGCTCCTCCATGCGACTGCGTGCATCCAGCGCGGAGTCCTGTCCGGTAGCGGATGTGGAAAGGTCGAGGAGGCCCTCCGCGGCGTGAGGGGCTTCGTGTGAAGCATGCTCCTGGAGGGCAGGCGCGAAGCGTTCGAGCACGCCCTCATCGTATGCCTTCAGCAATGCCGGCAGTTCGTGCGTCAGCGCCCGTACGTCGCGATCGCCCAGGGCGTGCATCGCGCACATGGCCCACGGGCGCAGCGACTCGCCGCCCATGAGGAGCTGCAGCCGGGACGCGTTGCCCCTCATGGCCCGCTGCAGTGACTGAATGAGGAGCAGGTGTCCTGGACGGGCCGCCGCCTGGGCCGCCCGTCGCAGCAGCTCGAATTCCAGCTGCGCGCACCGTGCTCCCGACTCCCAGTGCGCCGCATCCCAGAGCCTGAAGCAGAGGGACTCCAGCTGGCCCAGGTCCGCCTCGGAGGCACTTGTGCAGCAGTCGGCCAGCAGGTCCACCAGCACCTGCCGCTTGAGGCTGAAGTAGCCCTCCAGGAGCCGCCGGCACTCCTCCGAGCGCTCGTCATGCAGCGCCAGGCCCAGGTTCTCCAGCGTCAACGACTCATCCAGCGCCACCGCGCGCGTCTTGCGTCCGGAGCGCTGCACCACCAGCCCTCGCGCCGCCAGCCGCCGCAGCGCCTCCCGCACGGTGCCCCGGCAGCACCCGAACTCACGCGCCAGCTTCTCTTCCGAGCCGAACTGCCCCCTCGGCAGCATCCCCAGCGCAATCGCGCGCTCGAGTTGCTCCTCCACATACGCCACGAGTCCCACCCGCACCATCACCGTCGCCCTCCTCGCCCAAGCCACGCCCATCCAACCAGAGGGGTCTGACATGGACTGGTGGGCCCGCCGTCCTCGTGGCCTCCCAGCCCGGGCGCCGTCTTCCGCGAACCTGTCCGACTGTCGGACAGATTTACGGAGGACGGCACCCGACGGGCGCCCCTGCCCAGGACTCCGCGTCGCCGCCCGCGCTTGCACGACGTCGCGGCCCACCATTGCGCTCCGCGTGATGCGCGTCCTGGCGGAGCGCTTCAGGGCACGGGATTTGCTGACGAGCGTCTGGCGACCCGGCTAGAAGGCGCCCCATGCGGAAATCCTGGCCATACGCGGTGGTGCTGACGCTGGTGTTCCTGGGCGTGCCCAGGGTGCTGCACCACTTCATTCCCGATCCGCGGCAGGTGCAGATGATGTTTCCCGTCGTCCTGCTCGTCCTGGTGGTACCGGTGGCCCTCTTCTTCCTTCCGCGATACCGCCGGAGCAAGAAGCTGACGGACGAGGGACTTCAGCTGCTGTCGGAGGGGAGGGTGGCCGCCGCGCTCGAGCGGTTCGAGGCCGCGCGTCCGTTGGCGAAGGTCCAGGTTGTTCCCACGTACAACATCGGCATCACCCAGCTCCAGCTCTGGCGGTTGCCGACGGCGGGGCGGGAGCTGTCGAGCCTGGAGTCGCGCAAGGACCTCACGCCGCAGTTCCGCGCGGTGTTGTCCACGGCGCTCGCGCTGGTGGACGCGCTCGAGGGGCGGCTGGCGCGGGTGGAGGCCCGGCTGGCGGAGGCGAAGTCCCAGGTGGACTTTCCCCTGGGGCTCGCACCGCTCGCTTCGGCGGTGGTGGCGTGCCGGGAGGGGCGCTGGGCGGAGGCTCGCGCGCTGCTCGGAGATGCCTCACTGGAGAATCTCACCGGACCGCTGCGCGGTCTGCGGAACGCGCTGGAGGCCTGGTGCGTCGATCAGCTCACGGGAGAGCGGAGGCCGGTGGATGCCATCGCGTTGTTCGGAGAGGCGTCACAGGACTCGCTCCAGGCTGCGTGGCCGGAGTTCGTGGACCATGTGGTGAAGCACGCCGCAGCACCTCCTGCGCTGTCCGCCGTCACTCCGGAGGAGGCGTCAGCGGGCCGGTAAAGGCGACCTCCAGGCCGCCGTATTCCGACGGCGCCAGGGTCATCTCCCAGCCGTGCAGCTCCACCACGTTGTGCACGATGTGCAGGCCCAGGCCCTGGCCTTGCGGCTCCCGGGTCCGGGCCGCGTTGCCCCGGAAGCGGCGCTCCAGGAGCCTCGACCGCTCCTCTTCGGAGATGCCCGGCCCGTCGTCGATGACTCGCAGGTTGAAGGACTGCTGGCGCGTCGTCTCCAGCACCACCGCGACGTGGCCGTCCTCGCGGCCGTAGCGGATGCCGTTGAGCACCACGTTGCTCACCGCCTGCTCCAGCAATGTCTCATCGCCCATCACCCAGGTGGGCGTCGCCGGGACTCCGCTCTCCAGGGCGATGCGCTGCGGCCTCGCGATGGGCTGGTGCCGGCCGAGCACCCGTGACACCAGCGCGTTCAGGTCCACCGGCGCGTGCTGCACCTGCGGCGCTCCGGCCTCCAGCCTCGCGGCCGCTCCCAGGTTGTGCACCAGCGAGGCCATGTAGTGCGCCTCGCTCATCGCGGACAACATCAGGCCCGACTCCAGCGGCTCTCCCGCTCGCATCCGCTGCTGCATCGCGGCCAGGTGTCCCTGCAACACCGTGAGCGGCGTCATCACGTCGTGCGTCGTGTTCGCCAGGAAGTCCCGCAGCGTCTGCTCGCGGGCTTGCTGGTGCGCCATCCGCGCTTGAATCTCCGCTCGCGCCTGCTGGAAGGCCCTGGCCAGCTCCGCGATCTCGTCGCTGCCGTTCACCGTGACGGGCTGTTCGTAGCCGCTTCCCGACGACGCGCGAACTTCTTCCGTCAGCCGGCGCAGGCGCTGCACCACGGGGCCCAGCGCCACCACCATCGCGGACAGGAGGATCAGCGTGGGCACGCCCCAGATGTACAGCGGCGGCAGGCCCACCTCCGGCGACTCCGCGGGCTCCACGCGGCGCGCGAGCACGTACTCGCAGGGTCCTCCCTCCCAGGGCATGCGCAACAGCAGGTCCTGCACCAGCGCGCCGTCGTCCTTGGAGTAGCGGCGCACGCCCACGCCGTCGTCCCGCACGCCCTGGCGCAGCCCGTCGTCCAGCGCGGGGGCCTGCGGGTTGCGCGAAACGAACCGTCCGTCGAAGGGGTAGAGGCTCACCGGCGGCAACCGCCGGCCCGGGGGACGCCGGCCTCCGGAGCGGGGTGGGCCCTCGGTCCCGGGGCTCGGGCCTCCCGAAGCGGGGCCTCTTCCCGGTGGCCCGTCCGGCGCGACGGTGCCCGAGTTCGGACCGCCGCCGCCGTCGGGCAGGCCTTCGCGCTCCCACGGCGGACGTTGGGACCGGGAGCGGACCATCCAGGTCTCGGGCGCGGCCTCGCAGCGCTCGCGGCCCCCGGACTGCATCTGCGACAGCGTGGACTCGATGATGACTTCGTCCGTCGTGCGGCGGCGCACCGAGTGCTCCACCTGCACCAGCGCGAACACCGCGGGCACCGTCACCGCCACCGCCGTGAGCGCCAGGCGCAGCCGCAGCTTCACGCGTCCTCCCCGGGCACCAGCCGGTAGCCCACACCCCACACCGTCTCCACGCACTTCACCGGTCCCAGCTTGCGCCGCAGCCGCGACACGTGGACGTCCAGCGTGCGCTCCGTGCCCTCACGCTCCGGATCCAACACGTGCTCCACCAGCCACTGCCGCGTCACCGCCTCTTGCGGCCTGCGCGCCAGCGCCGCGAGCAGTTCGAACTCCACCCGCGTGAGCTCCACCGGGCGGCCCCGCACCTGCACGGTGTGCCCCTGCAGGTCGATGCGCAGCGGGCCCACCTCCACCACCGCCTGCTCCTTCTGCAGGGTGGGGCGGCGCAGGCGCGCGCGCACGCGCTCCACTAGCTCCTCTGGCCAGAAGGGCTTGGTCATGTAGTCGTCCGCGCCCAGCTTCAGCGCGCGGACCTTGTCCAGCGTGTCGTTGCGCGCGCTCAGGATGAGCACCGGGACCTCCGAGAAGGTCCTCAGCGCCTTGAGCATGTCCAGGCCGTAGGTGCCGGGCAGCATCAGGTCCAGCACCACGAGGCTCACGTCCGGCAGCTCGCCGGACACCCGCAGGCGGCCCTCGCGCCACCACACGGGCTCGAAGCCCGCGCCCCGCAGGTGCCCGACAATCTGGGACCCGAGCGCGTCGTCATCCTCCACCAGCAGGATGCGGTCGCCCATGCGCCATGCCTCCCTTAGGACACGCCGCCCCGGAGGACTCCGGGATGAACCGGCCCACCCTAGTTCAGGGCATGCCCCCGTCGAAGCCCGGCGGCGGGGGACCCATGCCACCGTCGCCGCCCGGCGGGGGACCACCGCCGCCGCCACCGCTGCCTCCCGGCACCGCGCACGACGCGCTGTCCAGCGAGGAGCGGATGACCAGCGTCTTGGATGCCAGCATCGCGCCGTCCGCCATGCGCTGGGTGGAGAAGAGGTAGTCCCCCACGGCGTCCGCGGAGATGACCGTGTCGTTGGAGTTGGTCGTGTCGCGTGCGCCGCGCGCGTTGTAGAGCGGCTGGTTGTTGACGATGTCGTCGCTCGTCGTGTCGTCGAAGAACAGCTGCGACGTGACGAACTCCTGGCCGTTCACCCGCACCGTGAAGTGGAGGTGGATGGTGCGGCTGCTGTACCAACCGGGGAAGCACGTGTCGAAGTCCACGCGCCCGTTGGCGTCCGTGGTCTGCACGCCCCGGAACCACCGCGCCGCGCGCGCCGTCGCGTCACCGGAGGTGCAGAAGTCGCTCGCGTCCTCGCCGGAGTACAGGCCTTCCGGCGCGGCGTGCCAGATGTCCACCGTGGCGTTCGGGATGGGCGCGCAGGACTCGTTGACGATGAGGAAGGCCAGGCGCACCGGCAGGCCGTCATGGCCCTCGCTGATGTCCTTGCGGTCCACCGTGGTCGCGTAGCAGGGGCCCAGCGTGGCCTCGCAGGTGAGGTTGCACGCGGTGCCGATGCCGGAGGCGAACGGATCCGGGTACGCGGCGGCGGCCGTCATCGCCGCGGTGCCCCCCGTGGCCCAGAAGCCCGGGTCCACCACGCCGGAGTCCTCGCCCGCGTCCGTGCCCGTGCCTGCGTCGGTGTGGGGGTCGGCGCCGGTCGTGTCGTCGCCACCGCAGGCGACGAGCAGCTTCGCCACGGGAACCGCGGCCAGCGACAGGCCCATGCCGCGCAGGATGCTCCGGCGCGTGATGACCTTGGGGGATGGGGCCTGGGGGGATTCGCTCTTCATCCGGGGTTCCTCCGGGAGCTCGGGAGCCAGGAGCGGCGGGGGTGCCGCTCGAGGACCGTCCGGGGCTGACCGGACGGTGAACCGGGTTCTCGCGGGCGAACCTTAAGCAATCCTTGCGCGGAAGGGCCGCGGCTCAGGAAAAGCGCACGCGGAAGGCGGCGAGCAGTGGACCTGCTGCCCGGCCGTCCGCGGTGGACCTCGGCCCGCCCTCCGGGAGCGCCGCGCCCAGCTCCTCCAGCGCGGGCTTCATGGACTCGAAGGCGTGGAGCGCCTCCGCCGCGTTGTCGAAGAAGCGCGGATGCGACAGCCAGCCGGACACGCCGCAGGTGACGGCGTGGAAGGAGCGCGAGTCGTCCGCTTCGTAGGTCAGGCGCAAGAGGTCGCGGAAGCCCTCGTCCCGTACGACGGTCCCGCCCTGGCTGCCCATGCCCCCGAGCGTCGCGCCGCCCTCGTAGTCGCTCCAGCCCGTGTCCATGCGCTCACGCATAGCACTCCAGGGGCTGACGCGGGCGGAGTGACAGGGAGGCGCCGCGCCGTTGCCCGCTGCCCCTGTCAGGCGGGGCGGCATGCCGGTTGTCGCCCCTTCCACACCGACCAACGTTTGCCGTGTGGGGGGCGTCGTCATGTCCGCGGAAACCATCCATGAGCCGCGTTACTCCGAGGAGATCGTGCCCTTCCTCGCGGGCGACGGCCGCGCGCTGCACCTGGTGCACCTGCGCGGCGTCAAGAAGGCGGACAAGGGGCCGGTGGTGCTGGTGCACGGGGCCGGCGTGCGCGGAAACATCTTCCGCGCGCCGGTGCGGCAGACGGTGGTGGATGCGCTGATTCAGGACGGCTACGACGTGTGGCTGGAGAACTGGCGCGCCAGCATCGACGTGGAGCCGGGCGAGTGGACGCTGGACCAGGCCGCCGTCCTGGACCACCCGCACGCCATCCGCACCGTGGTGGAGAGGACGGGGGCGGACAAGGTCAAGGCCCTCATCCACTGCCAGGGCTCCACCAGCTTCACCATGGCCGCGGTGGCGGGGCTGTTGCCGCAGGTGGACCTCATCCTCACCAACGCCGTGTCCCTGCACCCCGTGGTGCCGGCGACCGCGAAGCTGAAGCTGCGCTACGCCGTCCCGCTCGTCTCGAGCTTCACGCCGTACCTGGATCCGCAGTGGGCCTACGGCGGCCCCACGCGCACGGCGCGCGTGCTGACGCGCGTGGTGCAGGCGACGCATCACGAGTGCGAGAACCTGGTCTGCCGCTGGACGAGCTTCACCTACGGCACGGGCTTCCCGGTGCTGTGGCGGCACGAGAACCTCAACGCCCAGACGCACGACTGGCTCCAGCACGAGTTCGGCCCGGTGCCCTTCAGCTTCTTCCGCCAGATGGAGGAGTGCGTGCGCGCGGGCCACCTGGTGCCGGTGGAGGGCTTCCGGGCGCTGCCGGAGGACCTGGGCGAGCGCGAGCCCCAGACGGACGCGCGCTTCGTCTTCTTCGCGGGCGAGGAGAACCGCTGCTTCCTCGCGGAGAGCCAGCGCCGCAGCTTCGAACACCTGGAGCGCTTCCACCCGGGCCGGCACGCGCTGCACCTGCTGCCGGGCTACGGCCACCTGGACGTCTTCATGGGCAAGCGCGCGTCCCAGGACGTCTTCCCCCTCATCCTCTCCGAGCTGGACCGCTCCGTGAGCCACTGACGAAAGGCCCGCCATGTTCCTCCCCCGCCGCATCCAGAGACAGTCCGGCCGCTACTCGCGCGTGGACGGCATCCCGTACGCGCTGCCCGTGGATTCGAAGGGCGCACCGGCGCTGATGGCCGCCTTCACGGTGGACGCGCGCCGCGCGGCCAGCCTGCTGCCCGGCAACGAGCTGCACCCGCTGCGCGTGTCGCGTGACCGGGCCGTGCTGCTCATCTCCGTCATCGACTACAGGCAGACGGACATCGGCGCGTACATCGAGTTCAGCATCGCGCTGGCGTGCACGCACGGACGCCGGCCCGCGCCGCCGCTGTTGCCGCTGCTGTTCCAGAAGCACTTCGGCGTGGGGCAGTACGTGGTGGACCTGCCGGTGAACACGGAGGTGTCCGTGAAGGGCGGCAAGGGCATCTGGGGCATGCCCAAGCACCTGGCCCGGCTGGACTTCCGGATGGAGGACGGCTCCGTGAGCAGCCGCTACGAGGAGGGCGGCCAGCAGGCGGTGCGCGTGCGCATCGAGCGCCCGAGGTTCCCGTGGCTGCCGCTGCGGATGGCGGCGGTGAACTACTGCGCCTTCCGGGGCATGTTGATGAAGTCCACCATCTACTTCCGGGGCCGGTTCGGCTTCCGGCTGGGCAAGCACGCGTGGGGGACGCTGGAGCTGGGGGACCATCCGCGCGTCAAGGCGCTGAAGGATTTGAGCATCTCCCCGCGCGCCTTCTTCACCGGGTTCTTCCCGTCGTCCAGCGGCGTGCTGGATGACCACTCCGAGGCGTGGTTCCTCACCCAGCCCACGCTCCCAGACGCCACGTACCCGGAGGGCCTGGAGAGCGTGGTGGACCTGGGCCAGGACCAGACGCCGATGCCGCCTCCGGAGCCGGACGGGGAGCCGCCGCGGGTGCTCCAGGAAGTCGTGCCGCTTCACGACGCGCGCTCGCGCGAGGAAGCGCGGCCATGAAGCGCGGCGGCCGCTTCGACCTGGCGAACGCGTGCCTGCTGTTCCTGTGCACGTCCATGTACCTGGGCACGGGCTGGTCGCTCCTCCTCTTCACGTTCCCCATCGCGCCCCAGCTCACGGTGGACAACTACTACATGCAGTTCGTGCCGCAGGTGCAGGCGGCCACGCGGTTCTTCACCTGGATGACGGCGGTGATGCTGCTGTCGTCCGGGGTGCTGGCGTGGCGCGAGCGCAGGACGGCCCTGCGCTGGTACCCGCTGGGCGTGCTGCTGGCGGTGGTGGTGGCCACGCTGCTCACGCGCATCTTCATCTTCCCGTACAACGACGAGATGGCGGCCGGCATCACGTCGCCTGAACGGCTGAGCGAGGTGCTGGGCGCGTGGATGCGGATGAACCGCATCCGCGTGGGGCTGTGGACGGTGCAGTGGCTGTTGACGCTGGGCTACTTCGTGCACCGGGTGCTGCGCGCGGAGCACCGGCGGGGGAGCGCTGGGGCTTCGGGCTGCGCGTGCCACCGCGCCGGGAGGCCCACGCATGAGCCCGGCCGCGTCGCGATGGCTGGAGCGCCAGGCCCGCGTCAACGGGCGTCCGTGGCGCTGGGCCCTGGCGGCCATCGGGTGGATCACCCTGGTGACCGGCGCGGCGCAGCTGCTCCTGCCGGGGGTGGAGCTGCGCATCTTGCGCGCGGATGCGTCCGCCACGCCCTCGCACTTCTTCCGCATCGTGGGCATGTTCATGGTGTTGTTCGGCGGCCTGCTCCTGCACGGCCTGCACGAGCCCCGCGCGAACCCGGCCGCCTTCCTGTGGACGGGCCTCCAGAAAGTGGGGGCCTGCGTGATGGTGGCCCTCGGCGTGGGGCGGGACCTGCTGTCGCCGCTGGCGCTGGGGGTGGTGGCGTTCGACGCGCTGAGCGCCGTGCTGGTGCTGGCGTTCTACGCGTCGCTGCGCCAGCGCGAGCAGATCATCTCCGTGCTCAAGCCCCAGGCGGAGGACGCGTCGCCAGGGCCAGGGCCCACCGGGGAGGCCACCAGCCCTTCCGTCAGCGCGCTGCGCGTGGCGGAGGCGACCCGCGAGCCCAGTCCGCTGGGGCGGCCCCCGCGGGCGCTCGGGGAGGCCCAG
>NZ_JBKGHJ010000297.1:0-10925 GCF_046520365.1 Corallococcus sp. 4LFB | reverse complement strand
ATCGAAGTCGAGGCCCGCCAGCAGCGTGCTGCCTTCGGCCCCGACGGCCTCCAGCGCCTCCGCGGGGGCGCGGGCTCCGGCGGCGGCCTTGAGGCACGCGGCGTCCACCGCCGAGGGTGAGACCAATGACAGCCGTTCGGTGTCGCCTTCCACCAGGGCCTCGTCCCCCGTGGCCAGCCGCAGGCGGCGCAGCAGCTGCCGCAGGTTGCTTCGCACCGTGGTGGGCGGCGAATCCGGCCACAGCAGGGCCGCGAGCGGGAACTTGGGCGAGGGGCCCTGCAATGCCAGCCACGCCAGCAGCGCCGCGGTGCGCCGCTCCAGCCGCACCTGTTGACCGCCGGGGCCGCACAGCCGCGCCAGCCCCAGGACCCGCACCCGCCATTCACTGCCAGCCACCGGAGCTCTCCCCAGGATTCGCGCCGTCATCCGAACGGCGCACCCTACTACCGGCGTGCCCAAGCCCAGACGCTCATCCCGTCAGCCAACCCCGTTCCTTGCACGCGGCAAGCATCCCCGTGCGGGAAGACTTCAATCGTCCGCTGACGCGGTGATGGGCTGTCGGCGCCAGGCGTGGGTGCGGGCCGCCGGCTGGCTCATGCAGCCCGCCCATCCCGTTGGGGCATGGCGCCATCCCCTACCAGACAGGCCGCAGGGGGCTGGTGGGCCTGGGTCATTGATCAACCGGGACGGGTGGAGCCGTTCACTGTCCATGCCC
The DNA here is from genome assembly GCF_046520365.1 of Corallococcus sp. 4LFB. NCBI lineage: Bacteria > Pseudomonadati > Myxococcota > Myxococcia > Myxococcales > Myxococcaceae > Corallococcus > Corallococcus sp. 4LFB. The sequence goes on along the minus strand of NZ_JBKGHJ010000297.1, from coordinate 10,210 downwards.
ATTCATTTCCCATGCTGGGTATTCGACAGTGCGGCCTGGGGTTGTTGTTGTCGTTGTCCATGGCCTTGCCGGTGTTCGCGGCCGGCCCCGCGGTGTGGGGCGAGGGGCCGATGGTGAAGGTCCGGCCCGACGACACCGTCCCCGGGAGCAGCACCGAGGTGCGGCTCACCGCCGCGCGCAACGAGTTCGCCTCCTTCCAGGTGGCCCTGCACGGCGGTGAAGTCGGCCTGCGGGGCGTGCGCGCCCGCCTGCCCGCGCTGGAAGGACCAGGGGTGCTCACGGGGCCGGACGTGACGCTGTACCGGCAGACCTACCTCACGGTGCGGCAGGCGTCCGTGCCGGGGCTGACGGCGGGGCGATGGCCGGACGGGCTGGTGCCTGACACGGACGAGGTCGCCCGGGAGACGCGCAATGCCTTTCCCTTCGACGTGCCCGCCAACGAGGCTCGCGCCCTCTGGGTGGACGTGCACGTGCCCCAGGACGCGCCGCCCGGTGACTACGTGGGCACGGTGACGGTGGAGGCGGACGGGGGCTTCCAGCGGCAGGTAACGGCGAGGCTGACGGTGGTGGACGCGGTGATGCCGGGCACGTCCTCGCTGGCCACCGCGTTCCTGCTGTCGCCGGTGCAGCTGTGCCGCGCGCACATGGGCCGGGACGACTGTTCCTCCGACGAGCTGCAACCCCTGCTCACGCGCTACCAGCAGCTGGCGCTGGAGCACCGCCTCACGCTGCCCAGCATCTTCCTGCGCACGCCCTGGCCTCCGCCGTGGGGTGACTTCGACGCGACCTGGGGGCCCTACCTGGACGGCACCGCGCCCACGCGGCTGTCCGGCGCGCGGATGACGAGCCTGGAATACGAAGGCCCGCTCGCCGCCGGGGACCTGCTCGACTTCACCGAGCACCTGCGGCAGCGCGGCTGGCTGGACCAGGGCTTCGTCCAGCTTGGCGACGAGCCGCCCTACGGTTCGACGTTCGAGGAGGTGCAGGCCGCGGGAGAGCTGGTGCGTCGGGTCGCGCCGGGCCTCCGCACCCTGCTGACGACGAACTCCATCCAATTGAAGAACAACAGTCTGTCCCCCCTGGTGGACGTCGTGGTGCCGCTGGTGAACCACCTGGACGGCACGGAGCCGGGCTTCGTGGGGGACCAGGGCGGGACGTACACGGAGTTCCTCTCGCGTCCCGGGACGCAGCTGTGGACGTATCAGAGCTGCATGAGCCACGGCTGCGCGCCGGGGAGCCGCATGCCGGAGAACCTGCCGGGGGCGGGCTGGCCGTCGTACATGGTGGACCGCTCGGCGGCGAAGGCGCGCGCGATGGAGTGGCTGACCTTCCTGCACGGCGGGACGGGTGAGCTGTATTACGAGACCGCGGGCATGCTCCACACGGCGTGGACGGACCAGTACCACTTCAATGGCAATGGAGACGGGACGCTGTTCTACCCGGGCACTCCGTCAGTCATTGGCGGGCGGACGCACGTGCCGGTGGCGTCGCTGCGCCTGAAGCTCATCCGCCAGGGCATGCAGGACTATGAGTGGCTCAAGGCGGTGAGCGACGCGGGCGACCCGGACTTCGCGCGCAAGGTGGCGCGGGAGCTGATCCCCACCGCGTGGCAGGTCCCGGACGACGGCGCCGCGTTCGATGCCGCGCGGCTGCGGCTCATCCAGCGCTACCAGGAGCTGACCTCGGGCAACCCCTCCGCGCCGCGAATGGGCCCGGCTCCGGCTCCAACGCCGGCTCCTGAGCCGACACCGGGGCTGGTGGAGGCGCCAGCTCCGGACGGACAGATGACGCCGGGCACGCCCGCGGCGGTGGGCGGCTGCGGCGCGGGCCCGGGGGACTCCGCGGCCGTCGCCGGAGGCCTGCTCTGGGCGGCCTGGGTGCTGGGGAGCGCACGCCGGATGCGGAGGCGAAGGGCGTCCCGGAGGCCGTGAGCGGCGAAGCGCTTCCGGCCGCACCGGAACGCCACGCCCCTGGATGATCCACCGGGGTTCCCAGCCTAGACTCGCGGCATGAACCTCGTCCGTGGCATCCCCCTTCTCTCCGCCGCGCTGTCGTTGCTGTGCGGCTGCGCGACGCTCGACACGTCGAACCTCACGCCGTCCTGCCGCGGCCAGTACGACGCCTGTCTCAACAGCTGCCAGCGGTCCTCCCCGCCCCCCTCGCGGCAGCCGCCGGACTCCGTGCAGGGCAACGCGGAGCGGCTCACGCCCGACCCCCAGACCTCTGGCTGCGTCAACTCCTGCAAGCAGCAGGCGAAGCGCTGCACCTGAGCCCATGGCCCCGGAGCGCTACGAGACGCTGGACGGCTCGACACCGGACGTCACCCCGCTGGCGGCGGAGGTCGGGCTCAAGCAGCCGTTGAGCGCCTTCACCCTGCTGGAGGGAGGCGACGTCTTCGAATCGCGCGGAGGCCGTCCGCCCGCGGAAGGGCCCGCGAAGGCCCGCGCCTATGTGAGCGCGAAGGTGGAGCTCAAGCCGTATGGCGCCCCGGCGGCGCAGGTGAAGCGGGTGCAGGAGGAGCTGGCCCGGCAGCTCGCCGGGAACCTCCAGCTCATCGCCCGGATGGAGGCGGCGCGGCCCCTGACGCTGGAGCTGATTCCCCCCGGGCACACGCTGGCGAAGTATGGCTATCCCCGGGCCGTGTCCCCCCAGGCGGCGGGCCTGTTCTGGGACCACCCGGACTGGCCCCGGGCGCGCATTGCCTTGCGCCAGGACCGGCTGGAGTCGGAGCAGTACCTGGTCTTCCACGAGATGGCGCACGCCATCCAGGGGCTGGCCTTCACGCGGAAGGAGAGCGAGCTCGTCTACCGCACGATGCTCCGCACGTACCGCAGCCGCGCGGCGGTGGACGAGGTCTTCGCCATCTACAGCGAGCGCGAGTTCGTCACCGGCGTCTCCGAGCACGACCTGCGCGCACCCGGCGTGTACGGCATGGCCCGCCAGCGGTGGAACGAGGAGCACGTGTTCACCCGCTTCGTGCGCAACCTCTACTTCCCCTACAAGCCCCTGGCGGGCGGCACCGCGGGAATGACGCCGTCCAGCTTCGGTTGAAGCGGCGCCCGGGCGGCTGGCCCGCGCGAGGCGTCCTCGGATTGAAGCCCGATTCCGCCGCATGCTAGGAGGGGGCTGGCCGGTCGCCTCGACGGAACTCCATGGACTCCCCCGGTGCTGGACGGCCTCGTCGGCGATTGACGCGAATCATCGCGGGCGCGCTCCTGAGCATCCTCGCGGCGGTCGTGCTCCTGCTGGTCACGGTCGTGACCGCGTTGCACCACCTCGACCACTCCTGGCTGAAGCCGCGCATCGTCGCGCGGGTGGAAGCGGCCACGGGCGTGCGGCTGGACTACCAGACGGCGCGCGTCGACGTGCGCTCCGGACTGCGCCTGGAGGGACTGGTGGTGTGGACCCCGCCGCCGTTCCAGGCCGTCGCGCCGGAGCTGCTGCGCGTGGGCACGCTGGAAGTGTCGTGGTCGCCCGGGGCCCTGCTGGAGGGACCGGTCCGGGTGGAGCGCGTCGTGGTGCGGGACGCGACCGTCGTCCTGGTGGCGGATGATCAGGGGACCACGTCCCTCACGAACCTGACCGGACCGGCGGAGCCTGAACGGCTCGATGAAGCCTCGCCCGCAGCGTCCCGGCAGGTCGCGGACCTCTTCGCCTCCCCGCTCCCCGTCGCGAGCATCGAGCTGTCACGCGTGTCGCTGACGTATGTCCGCGTCCAGCGCGGTGCGGTGGTGGACCGCTGGTCACTGCGTGGGCTCGAGGCCGGAGTCGAAGCGAAGCCGCAGGCCAAAGGCTGGAAGCTCCTCGTGGACCTGGGCCACACCGGGAAGCCCCTGGCCCTGACGCTGAACCGTGAAGGCCCCGCGGTCCCTTCCGCCGAAGCCCTGCTGGAGCTGGCCCTGGCGGTGGAGGCGGACGCCTCGGCCGCGCATGTGAAGGTGGACCTGGACGTCGCGCGGCAGACCTTCGACTCCCGCTTCGCGCTCCGCTCGCTGCTGCACGGCGCGGTGGCGGCGAAGTTCGATGTGACAAAGCAACACACCCTCATCGACCTGGACCGCACGCAGCTGACGGACAGCGCCGAGGTGCAGGCCCAGGTGGTGCTTCCGGATTCAACGGAGGTCCCGCCCGTCCTGACGAGGGCCCTGGCGGACGTGGACCTGGGACGGCTGCTGCGGTGGATCCCCGCGGACCTGGTGCCGTTCACGCTCAAGAGCGGCAAGGCGCACCTGGAGGCCCGGGAGGTCACGCTCAGCGACGTGCCCCAGCTGGGAGCCCAGGGCCGGTTCGGGCTGGACGTGGACGTGGCGCAGCTCCTCTTCGTCCAGGAGGCGCGCCGGGTGGAGCTCGGCGGTGGACGCGTCTCGCTGACGGCGACCCCGGATGATCCGCAGGGTTTGTCCACCCGGCTCACGTTCGCGCTCCAGGGGCTCGACGTCGGAGGCGCCACCCCGCTCCGCGTTCCGAAGGCCTCCGGAGAGCTGACGGGACGCCAGCTGAGGCCCGACCTCGCCTCGCCCTTCCGGGTGGCGGGAGACGCGGCCCTGTCGGCCAGGGTGGACGCGTTGGACGTCCGTGCCTCCGGGCTCCGTGCGACCGCGGAGCGCCTGGGCTTCCAGCTCCAGGTGCCGCTGACGGCGAAGCCCCCCTTCGCGCTGAAGGCGGACCTGCCCGTGGAGACACTTCGAGTGATCACCACCGACGGCCGCGAGGTGCTGAAGGGCCCCGCGCGCGTGCAGCTCCACGTGACCGAGGCCTTTCCCATCATGGAGGAGCCCCGGCTCGGCAAGGCCGCGCGCGGCTGGAGCTGGACGTGGGCACGCTGCACGCGTCGCTGGACGCCACGAAGGGGACCGACGACGTGGCGTACACGCTGGACGTGAGGACGCCGGACCTCGTCGCCGCACGGCCCTTCATCCCGGATGACGTCGCCGCACGGCTCCCCTGGAAGCAATTGGCCGTGACGCTGGCCTCCAAGGGCAGGCTGACGGCCCTGTTCGCGCCCTCGCCCCGCGTGGAGCACCAGACGGAGCTGAGCCTGCAACGGCCGGGCTGGGACGACGTGTCCGCAAGCAGCGCCGCCCTCGTGTTGAAATCACAGGGGGACGACTGGAAGCACAAGGGAGACCTGGACCTGCGGGTCGAAGGGCTGCGCATCGGAGAGACCGACGCGGGCGCCCAACACCAGACGCTGACGTTCGACGTCGACCGCCGGAACCTCTCGCTCCGGTTGGGGCTCACCGGCCACACAGGATTGAAGGCCGCAGCGAACGCGGCGCTGGCGTTCAACCGGAAGGCCCGCGCGCTCCGCGTGGACGTGACGGGTGACTTCCCGCCCCTGGGCCCGCTGTCGCCGCTCCTGGCCAAGGCGCGGGTGCCTCCGGAAGTGGACCCGTCGAAGCTCGCGATGACCGGCGAGCTGCACGGCACCCTGACCGGCCTCATCACGCACCTCGGCGCCGACGGCACGGTCCGCCTGGCCCCCATGCCCCCGCGCGCCGCCAGCTTTGAGGGCAAGGCCCAGGTGGACCTGCGCGGCGTGCGCTGGAAGGAGCCGGACCAGACCATCCACGTCCCCGCCCTGCGCTGGCAGGGTGAATCCCACGCCGAGGGCTCCAGGCGCACCATCCACACGACCCTCGCGGTGGAGAAGCTCACCGTCAGCAGGAACGAGCGCCGGCTGACCTTCGCGGGCCTCTCCAGCGACAGCACCGCCACCTTCACCGACCAATGGGAGCAGGGTGACCTCGAGCTGAAGCAATCCGTGAAGGTCCGCTCGCTGGAGCAGAAGCCGGCGCTGCCCTACCCCGTCCAGGACGTGGAGGCGTCGTTCACCGTCCTGCGCACGCCCGCTGGCGTCATCCGCATCCCGGACCTGCGGCTGTCCAATGGGGGCACCCAGACGCAGCTGAAGGTCCAGGGCCGCCTGGACCTGAGCAACGACCAGCAGCGACTGGGGCTGCGGGGCTCGCTGGAGCAGGACCTGGCCCACCTCGCGCGGCCGGGACAGGTGGAGAGCAGCGGCAAGGCCACGGTGGACTTCCGCGTGGCGTCACCGGACCTGGGGGTCTTCCGCACCGTCTCCAGCCTCAAGCTCCAGGACGTGAACGTGCGGATGCCCGAGTCCGGCATCGCCGTGGAGACGCTCAACGGCGACGTGCCGCTGACGGAGAACGTGGAGGTCTCCCAGGACGGGGTGCGGCTCTTGAACGACCTGGACGTCAATCCCTACTCGATGCTGCGCTTCGCGGATCAGCACCCGCTGCTCACGCGCAGCGGCTTCCTGTCCGCGGACCGCATCACCACGCCGTGGATGACCGTCGCGCCCCTGGCGGGCAACCTGGCCATCAACCAGAACGTGTTCTCCATGAGCCAGCTGGAGATGGGCGTCCGCGGAGGGCGCATCACCGGCCAGTGCATGCTGAACTGGCAGGGCAAGAGCTCCACGCTGGAGGCCCACGTGCGGGCGACCGGCGTGAAGTCCTCCCGGGGCGAGCCCTTCGACGGCAACGCCGCAATGGTCATCTCCGCCAGGGACCGCGGCATCAACGGGCGCGCGGAGATATTGCGCATCGGCAACCGCCACCTGCTGGACCTGCTCGACCTGGAGGACCCGCGCCACGCCGACCCCGCCACCAACCGCGTCCGCTACGCGTTGGGCCTGGGCTATCCGGAGCACGTGCGCGTGAGCTTCAAGCAGGGCTTCGGCAGCCTGCTCATCACCATGGGCGGACTGGCCAGACTGGTCAGCATCGACGAGATCCGGGGCATCCCCCTGGGCCCCATCGTCGACCGCCTCATCACCCCCATGTTCCCTCCGGAGGCCCTGCCATGACACGCCGTGGACTGCTGCTCGTGGCCGCCCTCGCCGCTCCCGGGTGCATCAGCGCGCCGGAGATCGTCATGGTGGACCGGGCGACGGCGCTCGAGGAGCAGGCCGCCGGCACGTACAAGGACGTGGAGCGGCGGCTGGCCAGGGCGGGCATGAACCCCACGCCGGTGCCGCTGACGCCCAACCAACTGGAGGACCTGGGCATCCAGCCCCCGCCGCTGGTGGAGAACCTGGGCAAGACGCAGGCGGACCGCGTGGACGACCTGGTGCGGCGGCACTGCGTGGGCGAGGGCAAGGACGGGCTGCTGGTCGTCACCCGGAAGCAGTGCACGGCCGGACGCGTGTCGGCGGACGACGCCGCCATGGTGGAGCGGGTGAACCGGGCCCGGCGTCAGCTGTGGCAGTGGATGCGGACCGTGCGCCCCGGCGTGCCGGAGGAGACGCTGCGCCAGAAGTGGCGGCAGGCGCACGCGGAAGGGGTCGTCTGCGGCGGCTGGGTGGAAGCCGCTGACGGCACCTGGGGAGAGAAGCAGTGCTGACGCTCCGAGCCCCCGGGGGAGCCCCCTGGGTCCTGGCCCTCGCCGTCCTCGTCGCGAGCGGCGCCTGGGGGCAGGACGAGGAGAACGACGGACGCCTGCGCCTGCCCGAGCGGCTCACCGTGGGCATGGGAGACCAGTTCCTGGGGCAGCTGGGGCCCGACGAGAACTCGCTGCTGTTCGTGTCCAACCGGGACATCGCGACGGAGGTCTTCGTCCAGGACCTGGAGAAGGGCCGCGAGCGCCGCCTCTTCGACGAAGGCGCGGACGTGACGTGGCCGCGCATCAGCCCCGACGGCAAGCAGCTGCTCTACATCTCGTTCCGCACCCAGGCCGGCGGCCAGCTCTGCGTGCGGGAGCTGCCGGAGGCGAAGGAGCGCCGCTGCCTGGAGGAGGAGACCAGCGCGCTGCAGGCGGAGTGGATGGACGACACGCACATCGCGCTGGTGAGCCGCGCGACCATCCAGGGCGACCTGCGGCTGTCGAAGGTCGCGCTGGCGGCCGGATGGCACGTGACGCCCCTGCTCGAGCGCAACCTGACCAGCCCCACCTTCTCCCCGGATGGACGCTGGCTGGTGTACGTCCCCGTCGAGCGCTCCGTGCGGCAGGTGGGCCCGGGCTTCGCCGCGCGCGCCGCGCCCCACCTGGAGGCCGTCCGGCTGGATGTCCCCGGCGCGGCGCCCGTCCCGCTGGCGCTGGACATCCCGGGGCAGACGGGCCAGCCGGTGTTCGCGCGCGACGGACGCTCGCTGTACGTGGTGCAGTTCTTCACCGACTCCAACGGGGACGGGGTGATTGACGCGAGCGACAGCGGGGTGCTGTTCCGCGTGCCCTTCTCCCCCGAGCGCGACGACGCGCCCGCGCGGGCCGCCGCCACCAGCCCGGACCAGCTCACCAGCCAGGCGTGGAGCTGCGAGTATCCCTCCCCCACCGCCGCGTCGCTCATCACGACCTGCTCCCGGGGCCAGTCGCTGGACGTGTACCGGCTGCCGCTGGATGGGCAGGTGCCCGGCGGATGGGACGTGCCCCGCCTCAATGAAGAGCTGGGCATGGTGGGCCGGCGCGCGGATCAGCTCCTGCTCTACCGCCAGCGGCTGTTGCTCGAGACCCGGCCCAAGCTCCGCCGGTTGTTGATGATGCGCCTGAGCCAGCTCCACCTGGCCTACGGCGACTTCGACGCCGCGGACTACTACGCCCGCCACATGCAGGGGGTGGACGACCCCGTCACCGCCGGGCTGTCGGAGCCGCTGCGGCTGCTCATCGCCCACCGGCGCGCCCTGAAGGAGCGCGACCGGGGCCGCATGGTGGACGAGCTGCGGGAGGCCGAACACCAGCGCATGGCGGCGCTGGACCCCGCCGCCGCGCCCAGCCCGCCCTCCGCCGTCTATCAGCAACGTCGTGCGCAGCGAGCTGGCGCGGTCCTTCGGCGACTTCACGCTCGCGCGGCAGGAGCTGGAGGCGGCGCGGCTGACGGACACCACGCCGCGCGCGGTGCTGGAGGCCTGGCACGAGCAGGCGGACGCGCTGTACCGCGAGCTGGACGACCGGGAGGCGCTGGTCGCCGCGGGCCGCCAGCTCTCCCGGAACAAGGTCTTCAAGGAGGATGATCAGCTCGACTTCGCGCGCGCCGCCGTCCGCGCCCTGTACCGGGGACGCCCCTACGCTGAAGCGGACGCGGCCATGGCCCAGGCGCTCGCGGCGGAGCCCGCGGGGACGCCGTATGCGTTCGCCCTGGAGCTGGGCCACCACGTCAATGCGTTGCACGAGGAGCGCCCTCCCCGCCCCGTCCGGGACGCGCTGGTCGCCTTCTACAAACAGCAGCAGAACCCGCTTCGCCGCCGCGTGGTGGTGCAGGACACCGCCGAGCGCGCGGCGAGCCTGGGGGCCGACGGCGTGATGGAGGCCCTGGCGACGCTCTACGTCGACGATGCCCCGGCAGGCACCGAGGAGCGCCGCCGGGCGGAGCGGCTGTTCCGCCGCGCGCTGCTGGGCCGCGCCTACCGCCGCATGGGGCGGGACCGGAGGGACGAGGCCCGCGCCGACTTCGACCTGGTGACGCGGCGCACGGGCTCGCTGGAGAGCGCCGTCGAGTCCATCAGCCTGCGTCTGCGCGCGGGCGTGGCTCCGGAGGTGATCATCCGGGAGGTCACCACCGACGTTCCGGGCAAGGCGAAGTCGCTCTCCCACTTCGTGAAGGCCTACGTGACGACGCGCCGGCTGTCCAAGCTGGATGACGACGCGCACGCGCGGGCGGTGAAGACCGGCCTCGCGGAGCTGCGCGCGGCGTGGCAGGAGCTCAAGAACCAGCGCGAGGTGCAGGCCCTCATGGGGGCCATCCACCACGAGGACTTCCTGCGGGGCCACAACCCCGCCGCCGCCGAGCGCGCCAACCGTCACTACCTGGTCGCCCTGGACCTGGTGCGCAACAACCCGCGCTACAAGGCGATGCTCCTCGGCGCGCTGGGGCTGCTGCACACGCAGGTGGGCAACCACCACATCGCCCTGGGCTACCTGGACGAACGGGACAAGCTGCCCTACGCGGACAGCGCCGCGGGGCTGTCCGTGGCCCTGGCCCGGGCCCGCGCCCTCCTGCACGTCAACCGCGAGGCGGAGGCCGCGCGGTCCGCGGAGAAGGCCCTGGCCATGGTGGAGGCCGCGCCGAAGCTGGCCCGGTTCATCCCCCTCGTCGTGGATCGCGCGGCGCTCTACAACCTGGCCGCGGGCCGCTTCGAGCAGGCCCTGGCGCTCTACGACCGCGCGCTGCCCGGCATCGACGCCAGCGCTCGCGACGATGAGGGCCTGCGCAACCGGCTGGTGCTGCGGCTGGCCCGCTGCGCCGCGG
>NZ_JBKGHJ010000296.1:0-10942 GCF_046520365.1 Corallococcus sp. 4LFB | reverse complement strand
CCCGCCGCCGTCGCGCGCCGCCGCCTGACGCTAGGCCGCGGAGGCCTCCGCCCGGGCGTCCGCGGCGGACATGGCCGGCGCCTCGGCCTTCACCAGCCGCTTCATGGACGCCTTGCCCACGACGACGTCCACCATCTTCCGCGCGCGCGTCCAGACGCTCTCCTGCACATACGGGATGCCGTACTTCTCGCAGAGGGCGCGCACGTGCGGCTGCGCCTCGCGGTACTTCAGCATCGGCAGGTCCGGCCAGAGGTGGTGCTCAATCTGGTAGTTCAGCCACAGGTGGGCGTAGTCGTTGAGGTCGCCGCCGGTGCGGTAGTTCGCGCTGCCCACCACCTGCTGCACCATGCGCTCCGCCTTGTTCGCGGGCGCGGAGTCGAAGCGGTACAGGTCCTCGCCGGTGTGGTTGGGCCCCACCACGAAGAACGTGTGCAGGTTGGTGACGACGTCCGCCAGCACGGAGTTGCAGAACACGCTGAACGCCGCCCACGGCCCCAGCACCAGGAACGCCGCCGGGTACAGCCCGAAGAAGACGGTGGCGTAAGGCAGGTAGCAGCGCGTGAAGAGCTCCCACAGCTCCGCGCGCGTCAGCCCCCCGCCATCGCGCCGCCCCTTGCGGCGCAGCGAGCCCAGCGTCTCCGGCGCGTAGTAGCTCGCGCGCCAGGTGACGGCCAGGAGCGCCAGCTGCACGTAGCGCAGGGGCAGCGACCGGCTGTTGTCACGCAGCGAGCCCTCCGCGTTGCGCTCCAGCAGGTCCGGATCCGCCTCCTCGCCGGTGTGCGAGTGGTGCAGCACGTTGTGCTCGAAGACCCACGCCTCCGGCAGCATCCAGTCCAGCCAGTCCACGAACCGGCGGGCGCCCTTCGCGAAGCCCTTGCTGGTGCGCGACGCGGGCATGCCCGGCACCCGGTCATAGCCCCGGTGCCCCACGTGGTGCATGAGCAGCCAGCGCGTGGAGCGGCCCAGGCCCAGCGCCACCGCGGAGAGCGGGTTGGGCGCGATCCACGCCGTGGCCACGCCCAGCCCCGACGCCACCTTCCCCCAGCGCTCCAGCTTCCGCAGGTGCGCCGCGTCCGCCTCGCCCAGGTCCGCGTCCAGCCGGGCGCGCAGCGCCTTCAGCTCCCGGTAGAAGCCCTCCACGTCCACGGAAGCCAGGTCGAAGTCAGGGGTGCCGCGGGACATGCGAAGGACTCCTCGGGAGCGGGGCGGGGACCCGGCCGGAAACGGGCCGCACGGTAGCCTCCACCCGCGCTGACGCAAAGCGTCCCGTCCCGCTCACCCGCCCGCCGGGCGGCGGGGCAGCACCCGCTCCGCGACGAGCACCCGCCCCCCGTCGCCCCGCGGGTTGCGCGTCTTGCTGCGCACGGTGCCCATGCCCGCGTCCCTCCAGGATGGATGCATCTCCACCTGATGAGGATGGTGCCTCCGCGTGGAGGAGGCCCCTTCATCGGCAAGGGCCCCTCCCCGCCGGCCCGGTGGCCACTGTTCTCCAGGGCGCACTGTCGGCCCGGCGCCGAGCGTGCCGGACGCAAACGTTGAGCATCGCGCGCCCGAGCCGGCCGTCACCTGCTGAAACAGCCGGGGCCCGTGGACCGTGCGGTATGAGCAGGGCGTGCCGCGCCCCCGCTTCCGCCCTCACCTGTCCCTGCTCGCCGTGGCCCTGACGGGCCTGGCCGCCCCCGTGGCCCGGGCCGACGAGGACCCGCCCGTGCCCGCGCTCCACCGCCCGGAGGTGGCGGAGGTGACGGTGGAGGGCGCGAACAAGACGACGTCCTCGACGGTGCGCTCGTTCGGGCGGCTGGACGTGGGCGACGAGGTGGACGGCGAGGAGCTGGAGAAGGTGGAGCGGCGGCTCTTGGCCACGGGGCTGTTCCAGGACGTGCACGTGAGCACGGAGCCCCTGCCCGACGGGCGCGTGCGGCTGGTGCTGCGGGTGAAGGACAAGGCGTCGTGGGTCGTGGCCCCCACGGTGGCGCTGTCCTCCGCGAACACCGGCGGCGGGCTGCTCTACGCGGAGAACAACCTGGGCGGCCGCGCGAAGAAGCTCGCCGTCGCGGCGCAGGTGAGCACCGGCGAGAGCGGCGTGTACGTGGGCTTCCTGGACCCCATCCTCTTCGGCCTGCCGCAGCTCAAGTTCAGCCTGGAGGGGCAGCTGCGCAGCGACCGCGTGGACGAGTACCGTCCGGACGCCAGCCAGGACGACCCGGAGATCCTCCGGCGCACGCGCATGAACTCCGCGTCCCTCAGCTCCGAGCTGGGCTTCATCCTCTTCGAGCGCGTCCGCGCGGCGGCGAAGTACCGCCTGTCCAGCATCGACGCGCAGGCTCCGGACCCGAAGAAGCCGGTGACGTCGCAGGCGTTCTCCACCGGCCCGGCCCTGCGCGACACGTCGCTGCGCTTCATGGTGGGCCTGGACTCGCGCCAGACGCTGCACGCGGTGACGGAGGGGCTCAACCTGGAGGCCTCCTACGAGGTGTCCGTCCCGGGCGTGTGGAGCGAGTTCCACTACCGCAAGTTCGGCCTCCTCTACCGCCAGGGCCTGCGCTTCTTCAGCGAGCACAACCTGGTGCTGCGCGGCGAGCTGGCCGTGGGCAAGGACCTGCCCTTCCACCAGGAGCTGGTGATGGGCGGCACCACGCTGCGCGGCTTCCAGTACCGGCAGTTCCGCGGCGACACCCGGCTCACCTTCACCGCCGAGTACCACTTCCCCCTCTTCAAGGTGAAGTCGCTGGCCTTCCGCGGCGTGGGCTTCTCCGACACGGGCGCCATCGCGTGGCGGGACCTGCCCTCCGACGGGATCCTCTTCGACGCCAGCGGACGCAACATCCGCGGCTACCTGCGGGAGTCGTATTCGCCACAACAGCCGGTCGTCACAGCGGCCCAGGGCGTGGGCGCGGGCCTGCGGCTGTACCTCAACAACGTCGTGCTGCCCCTGCTGGGCGTGGACGTCGCCTACGGTGTCAACTCCGGCCAGGTGCGCCTCTACCTCGTGGCCGGAGTCACGCCCTCCTGAGGCGGCCCGCTAGCTGGCGCGGGCGTTGACGGCCACGTCCGCGTCCGGCGCCGGCGGCACCACGCCGGGCCACGCCTCCGGCGGCAGGGCCAGGCTGAAGGGCGGCGCCTCGCCGAGCACCGTCCGCCATAGCGCCTTGTCCGCGCACAGCGCCTGGGCAATGCGGCCGGACGTCGTGCGCACGCGCTCCACGACGGCCTGGTACTCCTCGGGCGTCTGCGCCTCCAGCATCGCGACGACGTTCTCCCAGACGCGCTGCCGCCAGACGATGAGCATCTGCATCACGGCCCGCTCCACCACGGGGCGGCTGAAGGGCACCTTCAGCAGCAGCTTCGTGGACGTGCAGTGATAGCGCTCGGCGAGCAGGTCCAGGCACTCCGGGATGCACGAGCGGAGGATCTCGTTCACGTGGAAGTAGTCATGCCGGTAGCGCGCCATGCGGCGCGCATCCGCCGGCGGAGACTGGTGCGCGATGTTGTCGTAGACGACCATTCCCAGGTCGTGGTTGATGTGGGCGCTCACGCCCAAAAGCGCGTCCTGATACGGCTGCGTGAGCCCCTGCGCCGGGTAGTGCGTCGCGAAGCGCCACGCCGCGGTGGGCAGCGGCAGGTTCTTCAGCGAGTCGCGCACCGCGATGAGCGCCTCCTCCGCGAAGCGGCCCGTCAGGTGGGACAGCCACTCGGGCTCCATGAAGCCCCCCGCGTCCGACCGGCTCAGCAGGTGGACGACCTTCCGGGTCACGATGGCGTAGATGTCCAGGAAGATGGCGCGTGAGTCGTTGCGCGCGTTCAGCCGGCCGAGGATCTTCTCCAGCCCCTCCAGCGCCTCCTCGGCGTCGACGGGGTTCCAGAGCACGTCATCCAGCTGGATGGGTCCCTGCGCGTCCGGCGCCTTCGTCTCATGGAGGTGGACGGGCTTCGAGCGCTGCTTGCGATGGGACGAGGGGGAGGCCGGTGAAACAGTCATGGAATGACGCTCCGCGGGGTGGGGGAACGACTTCGCATGAAAGCTTATATCAACCTGTACATCCTGTGACAGCGGCCCAACCCGGAAGTGGGGAACGGTTTCAACGGGCCCCCGCGTGTCGACACTCACGCGGGGGCTTCTGTCACAACGTCGTCAAACTCAGGGGGCGGTGCCTTCGCTGACGGTGCCGCCCGTCTTGCCCAGGACGTACTTCGCGAGCGCCAGGGCGTTGTTCTCGTCGACGAGGGTCTCGTAGGTGGGCATCTGCGTGCCGGGCTTGAAGGACTCCGGGTTGCGGATCCACTTCGCCACTTCCTCGGGGGCCTTGCCCTTGGCGTCCTGGAGCTTGGCCTCGTAGGCCTTGCCGGGGGCGTGGCAGGTGGCGCAGCCCAGGGAGCTGAACATCTTCTCCGGGTCGGCGGAGGGCTCCGCCTTGGGGCGGCCGCCGGTGGGGGGCGGGACGACCTTGTCGTTGGGCTTCACGGAGCGCAGGAAGGTGTAGAGGGCCGCGAGCTCCACGTCGTCCGCGTAGCGGTACTTGGGCATGGGCGGGCGCAGGATGTAGCCGCCCGGCGTCACGCCGGTGACCATGGCGTGCTTGAACTCATCCAGCGTCCACTTGCCGATGCCGGCCGTCTCGCTGGGGGTGATGTTGGGCGACAGCAGCTTGCCCTCGCCGCCCAGCGGCGCGAGGTCGAACTCGAAGCCGCCGCTCAGCACGGTGTCCGGGTGCTCCAGCTTCACCGCGCTGCTGTCGAAGCCCGGCGAGTGGCAGAAGACGCAGTCGTAGACGCTGCCCGCCAGGTAGCGGCCGTACTCCACGGAGTCCGCCGCCTTCGCGGGCACGGGCACGGCTTCCGTGCGGCTCTTGTCGTTGATGCCCATGGCGAACGCGAACACCATCCGGCCCGGGGGCGTCAGCTCGGAGCGCGGCGGCTGGGCCTTCTCCGGCGCGAAGTCCGGGTGCCCGGAGCGCATGAAGCCGATGACCGCCGCGATGTCCTTGTCACCCATGTTGGGGAACGCGGGCATGGGGCGGAAGTGGTGGTTCTTGTCGATGCCGTTGATCACCATGCGGGCGATCTCCTGGTCCGTCCAGGCCCCCACGCCCTTCTCCGGGTCGGACGTGATGTTCGCCGAGTAGAACGTGCCCAGGTCTGGCGGGAAGTCGTGCATCCGACCGCCCACGGGCTTGGTGTTGCCTCCGCCCGCGTGGCACTCGGCGCACACCGCGCGGAAGACCTGCTCACCGCGGGCAATGCCCTCCGGCGAGCTGTCCCGCGTGATGTCGGGCAGCGCGACGTAGTCATACGACTTGTTGATCTTGTGGGTGGCCACGCCCATGGCGGTACCCGCGCCAATCAAGACCAGGGCGACCAGCACTCCAATGGCCAGCAGGATCTTCTTCATCATGGGGAATGTTGCTCCGGACGAACGGGGACGAACCACGGACGCTCCGTCCTCCCCACGGGGAGGGGCGAACGGAGCGCAGGCGTTGGGACGGGTGCGGCGGCTACTGCCCGGGCACGCAGGTGCTGGGCGGGGGAATGGAGGGCGTCTTGGAGGGGACCGCGGGCGCCATCTGCAGGCCCGCGAACGTGACGAGGCCCGGGATCTGCGGGAGCTCCAGCGGCATCAGCGACCAGGGGCGGTTCTCCGGCACGCTCGTCGTGGCGTCCTTCGCCGTGTACGTCACGTTGCCCGGAGGCCCCATCAGCGGCGGGTGGACGATGGCGACCAGGCCCAGGCTGCTGTTGGGCGCGGGCGGGCCGGGCGGGATGAAGAAGCCGCGCGTGGACTGGAAGGGCGCGAGCGCCGGCGGCAGCGCGCCGACGGGCGCCCACTCGATGTTGAGCACGCGGCCGGACGAGGCCTCCACGGTGGTGTTGGACGCGGGCACGCGGAACACCGGGAAGCCCGGGCGGTACAGCCAGAAGACCGTGATGCCGCCGAAGCGGGCCGGGTTGAGCAGGTCCGCCACCGTCACGGACGTGCCATCGGTGAGGGACAGGTACTTCGCCACCGCCTCCATGAGGCCCTTGTCGCTCACCTGGAGCGCTTCCAGGCCCACGCACGCGCTGTGCGCCGGCACCACCGGGCGGATGGTCAGCGTGGGCAGGTAGTTGCCCTCCGGCACGGGCGGCAGCGGGAACGGCGCCGGGACGTCGTTGGCCAGCGTGGGCTGGGCGGGCAGCGCGGGCAGCGATCCCAGGGACAGGACGAAGAACGGCGGCCCCCGGCGCGTGGGCACCTTGTCCAGGGTCCACAGGCCGGCGGCGCTGGACAGCGTGGGCGGTGCCGGGTCGGGCGGCCGGCCCGTGGCCGGGTCCGGCACCGTGTCCTGCAGGGTGATGGGCGCGTTGCGCACCACCGCGCGCTGGAGCAGCGGGCTGAACTCCGCGTACAGCGGCGGCAGCGCGCACTGCGCGGGCGGCGGCGCGCAGTTGGCCAGGTTGATGAAGTAGGCCTCCGGATCCACCGTGAAGCCGGTCAGCCGGGAGGTGAGGCCCTCCGGCTCGCGGTTCTCGTAGGTGGGGCGCGGCGTGAAGGTGGACGACGCGGGCGAGTTGGAGGATTCCGTGCAGGCGGCGTTCAGCAGGGCCGCGCCGAGCAGCGTTCCGACGAAGAGGGCTTTTTGCATGGCGGGTCGCATCCTCTACTTCGCGGGGAGGATGTGTCTGGAGGGGAGCTGATCGCCGCCGTGGCACGTCTGCGCGCAGTTGCCGAACTTGCTGGGCGTGCCGCGCTGGTTGAAGGCGATCTGGAAGAACTCGTCACCGTGCTGGGAGATGTGGCACGAGCCGCACAGCGCCAGGCTGGGCCGCTCCGTGCTCTTGCGCGTCAGGTGGCACACGGTGCAGTCCGCCCGGTTCGCCGGGTAGCTGGGCGAGTTCATGTGGATGCGGTGCACCATCTCCTGCGTGCGGCCCACCGTGTCCGTGTCGTAGTGGTGGCAGACCTTGCAGCTCTCGATGTGGTCCACCGACAGGCCGTGGCGCAGGTTGTCCAGCGACAGCACGCCGCGGTGGCAGATCTGGCAGTTGCCCACGTTGCCCGGGTACGTCGTCGGCTCGTCCTGGCCCACCTGGAAGAAGAACGGGTTGAGCTTCGCGACGCGCTCGCCCATGGCCGCGCGGTTGAACTTCACCAGCGCCACGTAGGTGCCCGGCTTCGCGTTCGCCGGCAGCGTGAACGTCTGCCGCGTGGGCCACTGGTAGTCGATGAGGCCCGGCGTCAGGCCCGTGAGCGTGGCGTCATCGTAGAGGGCGAACGGGAACGGCTTGGCGAAGAACTGGGGTTCGTCGCTGGGGTTGCCCAGCACCTGCAGGTCCTGCAGCGGGCCCGCGATGGCCACGTTGGAGATGGAGTCGTTCTCCATGACGGACGCGATGACGCCGGGCACGAACGTCTGGATGCCGTTGGACTGGCCGGCGATGATCTGCCGCGCGCTGGGCAGCAGGTCCTTGGAGTGCAGGTGGGCGCCCGCGCTGTCGCGCAGGTCCACGTAGACGCTCACGTCCTCGCCGGGCTTGTAGAAGCTGCCCTCCTTCGGAGGAGCGAACACCAGCCGCGAGTCCAGGCCCGGGCTGCACTGCACCGGGTTGCCGGCGTCGTCGGTGCAGGTGGACGGGCGGTCATCCGGGATGACGTAGGTCACCGGGAAGTAGAACGGCTTGTCCGGCAGCTGGCTCCAGGTGGCCTTGAGCGCGCCGGGGCCCGACAGGCGCGGGATGCGCAGCACCTTGAAGGGGTTGGTGCTGCCCACCATGTCCACGCGCGCGACGGTGCGGGTGGTGGGGCTCTGGTCCAGTCCGCCCGGGAAGCCCGTCACGGTGCCGGGATCCTTGTCGCCGGGGAAGCGCGGCGGCTTCAGGTTCTCCGACCGCCAGGCGAAGCGGCTGTGGCCGGCGTAGGGCGAGGAGGCCAGCAGCTCCGAGCGCAGGTACGTCTGGCTCGCGCGCGGGGTGCCCGTCTCGTCCAGCACCTCCACGGTGATGGTGTCGTCCTTCACCTTCTGCCAGTTCGCGTTGCCGAACAGCACCTCGCGCGTCCAGCAGTCCTCCACGGCCCCCGCGAGGCTGTAGAAGCTCCACTCGTCCGGGCCCTGGTTGACGTTGGTCCAGTCCAGGCCGGCGAACACCGTCTGGGTCTTGATCCACGACAGCGCGGCCGTCAGGTCGTTGGGGTCGTTGTGCTGGTTGACCACGGTCTCCGACACGGAGAACTGGTTCAGGAAGTACTGGTTGTCCGACAGGATCTGCAGCGTCCCGGTGGGAGGCGACAGCGTCAGCGGGTTGGGCGCCAGCGGCGTGATGCACACGTCCGGGTACGGGACGGGCACGCTGTTCTTCGCCACCATCTGCCCGTTGGGCAGGAAGGCGCAGCCGTTGATGTACTGGAGGCTGAGCCGGATCGCGCCGGAGTTGAGCCCCTGGTACGGGTCGAACCGCTTGGCGCCGCGACCCGTGGTGGACCCCTCGTCGTCAGTGACCTTGAGGAGGTTGCAGGACAGCAGGGGCACCAGCAGGGCGCACCACGCGCTCTTCAACAGGATTGAGCGATTCATGGAAGACGAGGCCGGAGGCAGACGGGGGGAGGAAAGGGAGCAGGTGTCCTCACGCGCGGGCCCACGCGTCCCACCCTTCCCGACGCCGCCAACGCTCCGCCACGCGGAGACGGTGAGGTCCGGTAAGGGTTGGGAGGAGAACACCTCATCGCATCGAACTGACCACATTATGAGAGTCCGCGCAATTCGCGGACTTCAGATCGCGCAGGGGGGCTCGGGCGCCGCCGCGCCTGACTCAGGGCGTCGTCTGGGGCCAGAGGCTGAGGCCCGCGGACAGGAGCAGCGCGAAGACGAGCCCCAGCGCCGCGGTCTTGCCCAGGTGCGGGTTGAGCGCGCTGCCGTCCTCGCGCCAGATGGCGCGGATCTGCTTCACCGCGAGCGGCAGGGCCGCCAGCGTGAAGAGCCAGCCCCCCGCGTGCTCCGGCAGCGCCAGCCAGGCGAGCACCGGGAGCACGAACGCGCCCGCCACCGCCAGCGTGTACTCCCACTGCCCGAAGCGCTGGCCGAAGCGCACCACGAGCGTGCGCTTGCCGGCGACGACGTCCGTCTTGCGGTCGCGCAGGTTGTTCACCGCGAGGATGCCGGCGGAGAACAGGCCCATGGACAGCCCCGCCAGCAGCACGGCCGGCGTGACGTGGTGGGTGAGCACGACATAGCTGCCGCTCACCCCCAAGAGCCCGAAGATGATCAGCACCAGCACGTCCCCCAGCCCCAGGTAGCCCAGGGGGATGGGGCCCGCGGAGTAGAAGACCGCGCCCGCCAGGCAGAAGGCGCCGCCCGCGAACACCGGCCACCCTTCCGCCTGCGTCAGCAGCAGCAGCGCGAGCGAGGAGCCGGTGAACGCCAGCGCCGCGGCCGTCGCCACCTCGCGCGCGGACAGCCAGCCCTTCTGCGTGACGCGCGCCGGCCCCAGGCGCGCCTCGGTGTCCGCGCCGCGCTCGAAGTCCGCGTAGTCGTTCACCAGGTTGCTGACGATCTGCATGAGCACGAAGCCCACCAGGAACGTGAGCGCGGGCACCGGCCGCCAGCTGCCCTCCGCGTGGGCGAAGGCCCAGCCCAGCACCGTGGGCGCGACGGAGGCGGTCAGCGTCTTGGGCCGCAGCGCGAGCCACCAGACGCGGGCCAGAGGGGGTCTTGCTTCAAGCGCGACGCTCGACGACGGGAGACTCGGAGTGGCCATGGATGTCCGGGGGAGAGCAGCAAGCGCACGGTAAAGCTACAGGCATGCCGGCCGCAAGAGGACGCAATGCCTCACATTCCATCCCCTCATGTATCACGTGTAACAAGCCCTCACGCCCTGTCGCAGACGCACCTTGTCAACCTTCCGTCCACCCGCGCATGGCTCAAAGGCAGACGTCAGCCGCGGTCAGCGACGGCACCCGCGCGGCGCAGGGGTTCGTCCACGGGTCCGCCGGGTTCGACAGGGCCGGGCTCCAGGCCGCTCGACAGCAGGCAGGCGCCCCTGGGTATGTAGTACCCCAGATACCAGTCGAGCGGCCGCCGGGCCGTTGGCTTTCGTGCAGCGCACCGGATGTGTGCCTGGGGCCGGATGCACGATAGCCAACGCGCGCCTGGCGAGCAGTCGGCCGGGCAGGTCCCAAGCGCACCGGCAGTGCCAATCCATCCGGGTCCCTGGCGGACGAACGAGGGCTGGCATGGACGGACTTCGAGGAACAGCTGCGGTCTTGCTTGCGTGCGCGGGCCTGTGGGCTCCGGGCGCCGCGTGGGCGCAGGCGCCGGGTGAGGACGACTCCGGCGACGTGATGTCGGAAGAGAAGCTGGAGGCCCTGCTCGACACGCCGGCGGCGCAGCCCTCGCAGGACGAGGTGACGGCGGTGGCCTTCGGGCCGGAGCGGCTGGCGCCCTACTTCACGGAGGGCCTGCTGGCGAAGGCGAAGGCGGAGTTCGACCGGCGCCGGTACAAGTCCGCGCGGGCGCTGCTCGCCACGGAGTCCCCCCCTTCCCTCCCCGGCCGCTTCCTCCAGGCCCAGAGCGCGTTCCTCGCGCGCGACTTCGCCACCGCCGCCGCGGAGTTCACCGCGCTCGCGGAGGACTACGTCCCCTTGCGCGACCACTGCCTGATGCGGGCCGCGCGGTCGCATGAGCGGCTGCACAAGCCGCTGCGCGCGGCGGAGCAGTACGGCGCGGTGAGCCCGGGCTCCCCGCTCTACCCGGAGGCCCGCTTCACCATGGCGCGCGTGCTCAAGAAGCAGCTGCGCATCCAGGAGGCGCTGACCGCGCTCCAGGAGTTCATCGACAGCCGGCAGGCCCGCGGCCCGGACGCGCTCCGGATGAAGGCGCTGCTCGCGTACTGCGACCTGGCGCGCGCGGCGGGGCAGTACAACGCGGAGCACCGCGCGCTCCTGGAGGTGTGGGCCACCGCGCCGCTGTCGAGG